>CAZLHZ010000117.1:4455-4832 GCA_964559285.1 uncultured Actinomycetes bacterium
GTACGCCTCGGAACCCGATCAGCAATGGCACCCGAGAGCGGACTGAAGATCAGGAAGGGCAGGAACTGCAGGGCGGTCGCGACGCCGATGCCGACAGCACTGCCATCAGTGAGGTCGAGGATCAGCCAGTCCTGGGCGACCCGCTGCATCCAGGTAGCGGTGTTGGCGATCAGCGCCCCGGTGAAGTACCACCGGTAGTTGCGGATGGCCAGGGCCGCGAATGCGCGCATCCGATGTGCTGCTACGGCCGATCGATGCCGGCGATGTCGTAGCCCGCCTCGTCGATGGCCGCCTCGATGTCGCTGTCCGCCAGCGGTTCCGTGCTGGTGACAGTGGCCCGTGACACCCCACCGAGGACCAGCTCGATGGTGACGGCG
>CAZLHZ010000117.1:4842-6426 GCA_964559285.1 uncultured Actinomycetes bacterium
GGCGAGTGCCGCCAGTTCATCGGTCACCGCACGGATGCAGTGGTCACAGGTCATCCCGGTGACCTTGACGACCGTCTCGGTGGTCTCCGCGGCTGTGCCTGGCTCCCCGGTGCTCATGGCTCCTCCTTCGAGCCCACCCTAAGCGTTGCCCGCTCGTGGACTTCGTGTGGACTTGCAACTAGCGTTCCCCCATGAGTCTGCACGTGCCGACCAACCCGGTCCGGTTCGTCACCGCGGCCAGCCTCTTCGATGGCCATGACGCTGCCATCACGATCATGCGTCGGATCCTGCAGGCTCAGGGAGCCGAGGTCATCCACCTCGGCCATGACCGTAGTGTCCGTGCGGTCGTCGAGGCGGCGATCGAGGAAGACGTGCAGGGCATCGCGGTCTCGTCGTACCAAGGGGGGTATGTCGAGTACTTCACCTACCTGGTCGACCTGCTTGCGCAGCAGGGTGCCTCCCACATCCAGGTGTTCGGAGGCGGTGGCGGCGTCATCGTTCCCGAGGAGATCGCGCTTCTTGCATCACGCGGGGTGCGGATCTTCTCTCCCGAGGAAGGGCAGCAGCTCGGTCTGCCCGGGATGATCAACACGCTCATTGCCTCGTGCGACCATGACCTGGCGATCAGCACCCCGGATCCTGACGCCGTGATCGCCGGCCATGTGCCCTCACTCGCGCGCGCACTCACCGTGCTCGAGGCAGGCCGCGCACCGCAGCAGTGGCGAGAGCGGATTCTGTCTGCCGCTGCCGATCGCCATGCTCCCGTGCTGGGAATCACTGGCACCGGAGGGTCGGGCAAGTCCTCACTCACGGATGAACTGCTGCGGCGGTTCCGCATCGATCAGGAGGACAAGCTGCGCATCGCCGTCCTCGCGATCGACCCGACACGTCGACGCGGCGGTGGGGCACTGCTCGGTGACCGCATTCGGATGAACTCGACCTCCGGCGACCAGGTGTTCTTCCGCTCGATCGCCACACGCGGGGCCGACACGGAGGTTCCAACGAATCTGGAGGACCTCATCGCCGCATGCCGTGCGGCTGGCTACGACCTCGTCATCGTCGAGACTCCCGGCATCGGGCAGGGCGATGCGGCAATTGTGCCGTACGTCGACCTGTCCCTCTACGTCATGACTCCGGAGTACGGTGCTGCCTCGCAGCTGGAGAAGATCGACATGCTCGACTTCGCGGATGCCGTGGCCATCAACAAGTTCGAGCGGCGCGGGGCGGAGGACGCCCGCCGCGATGTGGCCCGTCAGATGGTGCGCAATCGCGAGGCATTCAGCAGCAGCTGGGAGGAGATGCCGGTCTTCGGCACGAGCGCTGCACGCTTCGATGATGATGGGGTCACGGCGCTTTATCAGACCCTGCGTGATCAGCTGGCCGCACGCGGCCTGCCCATCTCGGCCGGTCAGTTGCCGAGTGTCACCACGAAGGTCTCGACCCATCTCGGTGCAGTGGTGCCGGGCTCTCGCATCCGCTACCTCGCGGACATCGCAGCAACCGTGCGGACCTATCACCAGCAGACTCGGCATATGGCCTAGCTGGTGCGAACGGCACAGCATCTGCGCACGGCAGCCGACCTGC
>CAZLHZ010000118.1:0-6422 GCA_964559285.1 uncultured Actinomycetes bacterium
CCCACGCTAGTGACCTACTACGCGATGGCCGAGCACGGGAAGTCGCTCGGCATGGTGCCGGTGGCACTGGAGAAGAACACCCAGGTGCTCGACTCGGGCAAGCGCGCTGTTGAGCTGGCGATGCAGACGGGTATCCCCGTCGGATTCGGCAGCGACCTCATGGGCGACCTGGAGTACCTCCAGCTTGAGGGCTTGGCCCTGCAGCATGAAGTGCAGGGCACACTGGAGCTCCTGCGCAGCCTCACCTCGCGCAATGCCGAGATCCTCGGCAGTGATCGCCACGGCCGCATCGAGCCGGGTCGGCTTGGTGATGTGCTCCTCCTCGACGGCAATCCCTTCGAGGATCCGTCGGTGCTGTGGACTGATCGCGGAGCCCGACAGGTCGTCAAGGCCGGTGCTATCGTCGCCGAGTGACCGTCGGGGAGCGGCATGACATCGGCGATCGGGTTGCCGGACATCACGCGCCCGATCCTCGCTCCCTGCGCGAGGTGATGGCCGAGCGGATCAGGTTCGGCCTCCTGCGCGGCGAGTTTGCTCCCGATGTCGTCTACACCGCTCCTTCACTCGCGGTGCGCTACGGCGTGTCGGTGACGCCGGTGCGCGAGGCCATCCTCGATCTGGCCAACGAGGGGCTGGTGTCGATCCGGCGCAACAAGGGCTTCAGTGTCGTCGTACCCACCCGCAAGGGGGTTCACGACATCGCTGAGGTACGCCGACTCGTCGAGGTCCCTGCCACGGTCGCGATCGCGGAGCGGCTCACGAGCGCGCACCTGGCACACCTGCTTCGGGCCGCACAGGAGACTTGCGCGCACGCCCGTGCAGGTGATCTCGTCGCCTACGTGACCGCGGATCGTGCCTTCCACCTCAGCCTGCTCGAACTGTCGGGCAATCCGGTGCTCGTGGAGCTGTGCGAGCGGCTTCGAGCGCAGGCCCGCGCCCATGCGTATCCCTTCCTGCTCGCGTCCGGCAGTCTCGTCGCCTCGGCCCAGGAGCATGTCGACCTCGTCCAGTCGATGCGGGCGCGGGATTCGGCGGGAGTCGCCCGGATCGTGAGCGGCCATATCGCCCACGCCCTGGGAGAACTCGGGCCGGGGACGTCGCCTGATCCGACGGCAGGCTGATCCGACAGCAGGCGGAGACGGCGTGTGGTCGAGGTGGGTCCGCGCTGAGTCACGGTTGGGTAACTCATGGTCGCGTCAGACCACATTCGGGACGCAGTAGTATTTTACTGATTCCGGCGAGACCGACCCGTTCCGTGACTCGGATTTGTATTTCTTGGACAGCCCCGGGGAGCCGGTAGTCCAAGACGCGCGAACTCGATCACGGGAGGCTCCTCCCGGCAGAGCGGTTCGACTCGACGTCACGACAGGAAGGCAACGGGATGACCAAGGGGACACGGGTGGCCATCGATGTCGGTGGCACCTTCACCGATGTGGTGAGCCTGGATGATGCGACCGGGGCGATCCGCTTCGACAAGGTGCCGACGACCCCGTCGGACCCCCAGACCGGCGTGCTCAACGGGTTCGCAGCCGCCAACGCCGACCTCGCCGACGTCACCTACTTCGTGCACGGCACGACCCTCGGTCTCAACGCGCTCCTCACCCGTCGTGGTGCCAAGACCGGCATCATCACGACCGCGGGATTCCGCGATGTCTACCTGCTCGGTCGCACCGACCGCATCCCGATGTACGACTTCAAGTACCGCAAGCCAGCCTCGCTCGTCGAGCGCTACGACATTCTCGAGGTCACCGAGCGGCTGGACTTCGAGGGCAATGTCGTCACCGCATTCGATGAGGCCTCCGCGCGCGCGGCTGCCGCTGAGGTGGTGCGTCACGGACTCGAGTCGGTCGCGATCTGCTTCCTGCACTCCTACGTCAACCCGGCCCACGAGGAGCGGATGGCCGCGATCCTCGCGGAGGTCGCCCCAGGCGTCGAGGTCACGCGATCCTCCGCCCTCTCGCGCGAGATCCGGGAATATGAGCGTACGTCGACAGCCGTGCTTGACGCCTACATCAAGCCCATCGTGCGGCGTTACCTCAGCAAGCTTCAGGGGTCACTCGCTGCGGGTGGCTTTGCCGGCCAGTTCCTCATGACGCGCTCCGGTGGCGGTGCCATGACGGCGGCCACCGTGCAGGAGGCTCCGGTCAACCTCATCCTGTCCGGCCCGGCCGGCGGTGTCCTCGGAGCCTCGTGGTTCGCCGGCGTGACCGAGCACCACAACCTCATCACCATTGACATGGGCGGCACCAGCCTTGACGCCTCCCTCGTCGTCGATGGCAAGCCGCTCACCTACTTCGATGCCTCGTTCGAGGGGCTGCCGATCAACCTGGCCTCTCTCTACATTCACACGATCGGTGCCGGTGGCGGCTCGCTGGTGTGGATCGATGAGGGCAATCACCTCCAGGTCGGTCCGGCGAGTGCTGGTGCTGATCCGGGGCCTGCCGCCTACGGCCGCGGTGGCACGAACGCCACCTTCACCGATGCCGCCCTCCATGTCGGCTACCTCGGAGGAGATGCCGCTCTTGCGGGCAGCCTCGTCCTCGACGCCGCCCTCGCGGCACAGGCCCTTGAGCCCTCGGCCAAGGCGCTCGGCATGACGGTGGACGATGTTGCGCTCGGTGTCCTGCGCATCTCGACGACCAAGATCGTCGGCGCGGTGCGGGCCATCACCGTCGAGCTCGGACACAGCCCCTCCGACTTCGCCCTGCTCTCCTTCGGTGGCGGCGGCGGACTGGTCGCGGTCGATGTCGCTCGCGAACTCAACATCCCGTTCGTTGTCGTGCCGCCCGGCCCGGGTGCCTTCTCGGCGTTCGGCATGCTCATGGCACATGTCCAGCACGACTTCGCGCGCACCCGCATCTCACCGCTGGCCGCTGCCGACACCGCACAGATCCAGAGCGACTTCCAGCAGATGCGCAGCGAGGCGGCAGCCTCGCTGACCGCTGAGGGATTCGCGACCGACGTGCAGCAGTTCTCGCGCTTCGTCGACCTGCGCTACCTCGGCCAGGAGCACTCGGTCACCCTCCCGGTCGTGGGCGATCCGGTCACCCCGGCCGAGATCGCGCGGCTCGAGGAGGCCTTCGCCGAGGCGCACGAGCGGGCCTACGGACACACCCCATCGAGCTCGTCGCGCTTCGACTGACCGGCACCGGTTCTGTGGACCGGCCGAGTCTGCCGGCGCTGCCGGCAGGATCCGGCCAGGTTGCTGCGCAGCGTGAGCGGCAGGTCTACCGCCAGGGCGGACAGCGTGTTGCCTACAAGGTCTACGCCCGTGCCGACTTCGGCAGCGGAGACACCATCGCCGGTCCCGCCATCATCAGCGAGCACACGGCCACCACTGTCCTGCACGCCGGGGATTCGGCCCGCATCGGGTCCCTCGGCGAGATCGTCATCTCGGTTGCGAAGGAAGGCTGACATGGTCGACTCGATCACGACGGAGGTCATCCGTCACGCAATGCTCTCGGCCGCCACCGAGATGGCGCGGAACCTCTGCCGCACGGCGTACAACACGATCGTCTATGAGATCCACGACTACGGCATCGGCCTGCACGATCCGAATGGCAACTGCATCGCCGAGGCCCCGGGCATCGCAATCTTCTCGGGCGCCAATGACTTCGGTATCCAGCACTCACTGGAGTTCCTCGGCCGCGAGGCTATGGAGCCCGACGACGTCATCATGGTCAACTACCCCTACTGGTCGTCAGCGCACACACTCGACGTGCTCGTCTTCACGCCGATCTTCTCGGACGACACCCTGATCGGCTTTGCGTCCTGCCGGGTCCACCTGCTGGACCTCAAGCAGAAGGATGCGGGCTACGTCCTCGACTCGACTGACATGTACCAGGAGGGGATCTTCTTCCCCGCGGTGAAGATCTACTCGCGCGGCAAGATTCGCGACGACATCTTCAACATCATCCGCTTCAACAGCCGATTCCCTGAGCGCACGATCGGTGACCTGCAGGCCATGGTGTCTGCGGTGCACACCGGCAATGTGCGACTGCAGGAGATCGCGAAGAAGTACACCAAGGAGACCCTCCTCGCGGCGATGGATGAGATCAGTGAGCACGGGGAGCGCCTCTCCCGCGCCGCGGTCGCCAAGCTGCCGAAGGGCACCTGGAGCGCGATCGACTTCGCCGACTCCGATGGCGTCATCACCGATGAGCGCGTCGAAATGAAGGTCACCGTCACGATCGAGGATGACCGGATGATTGTCGACTGGACGGCCACCGACAAGCCGGCCAAGGGCCCCGTCAACCTGCCGCCGGGCATGACCCTCGCGGCAACCCGTCTGGCGTTCAAGGCGCTGACGACCCCGGACAGCTACATTTGCGCCGGCAACTTCCGCAATCTGGAGGTACGCACCAAGCCGGGTTCGCTCATGCACGCGGTGCCACCGATGCCGACGTTCACGCTGTGGCCGGGACTCCTGGCCCCCGAGGTCGTCATGAAGGCTCTTGCTCAGGGTCTGCCGGATGTCATTCCCGCCTGCACCGGTGGCGATGTCTGCGATGTCATGGCACTCGGTGTCAATCCGCGCAACGGTGCGGCGTGGCTGGAGGCGACCAATGACGCGGTCGGTTTCGGTGCTCACAGTGGTGGCGACGGTGAGGACGGGATCATGCACGTCACCGAGCCGGGCTGCCGGAACAACCCGGTGGAGATCCTCGAGAACAAGGCCCCGATGATGATCGACCGCTACGGCTTTCGGCCTGATTCCGGCGGTCCGGGCAGGAATCGCGGTGGTGTTGGTGTGGAACGGGCCTACCGCTTCCTCGCCCCCACGAACGCGATTGTCATCAACTACAAGACGCTCACCCAGCCGTGGCCGGTCGGTGGCGGACAGCCCGGAGTGAAGAACTCCGTCGTGGTCTATCCGGGCACGGATCGTGCGAAGGAGGTCAGTGTTAGCAACACGGCCTTCCAGGATGGTGAGGGGATCACCAATCTCACCGGCGGCGGTGGCGGCTGGGGAAATCCCTTCGAGCGTGAGCCGGAGCGCGTGGCACGCGACGTGCGCGAGGGCTATGTCTCGGCGGAGCGTGCTCGCCAGGACTATGGCGTGGTTGTCGACCCGGTGACCTTCGCCGTCGATGCTGCCGGCACTGCGGCGGCACGCGCTGGACGGGGCTGACACGTGATCGTGTCTGTCCTGCGCTTCTCGCTCAAACCGGGAGCGGTGGAGCAACTACATGAAGTCTTTCGGCGGTACCAGATCCTGGAGACAGCGATCACCGTCGAAGGCTGTTGGAAGCTGAGCCTGTCGTGCCCCGAGGGCGTTGACGATCAGGCATACGTGATCGGCTTCTGGCAGGACCGGGATGCCTACCAGCGGTGGTTGGACCATCCCGAACGCGGTGCCGCCAGTGAGGACCTCGCGGCCCTCATGTCGGGTGACTTCGATCCGCGCGCTGCTGCAGAACTGCACGATGTTCTGCAATCGGCACCCCCGGTATCCAACTGGGCCTGAAAGGGCCTTACACACAGGGAGACACACAGGTGAAGAAGAACAACGTCATCGCGCTGGCGGGCGTTGCGGTTGCCGCTCTGGCACTCGCAGCGTGCGGCAGCGGCGGCGGTGGGGCAAGCAGCACCTCCGCAGCCCCGACGAGCTCCGCGGCACCGACCTCGTCGGCCGCTCCCGAGCAGAAGGTCAAGAAGATCGCCTTCTTCGGGTTCTGGAAGTCCAACTCGTTCACGCAGGCCGTCCTCAAGGGCGTCCAGGAGGGTGGCGCAGCCATCGGAGCCGAGGTCGTGGACCTCAGCACCGCTGAGTACGACGCTGCTGCTCAGATCAAGGCCGTTCAGGACCAGACGACCAAGGGCGACGCGCAGCTCTACGTTGTCCTCGCGTCGGACTCGGTCGGCATGGCGACCGTCGCCAAGGAGGCCATTGACGCCGGGATCACCGTCGTCGCCGGCTTCACGCCGCTCGGCCCCGACTTCACGACCCTCGACCCGCAGGTTGAGGGCCTTGTCGTCGTCGGTGAGACCCCGGTCTCCAATGGTGCCGTGCTTGCTGAGCTCGCCGCCAAGGCCTGTGCCGATCTCGATCCCTGCAACGTGGCCTACCTCGAGGGCTTCAAGGCTCTGCCCCTCGACAACGCCCGCACGCAGTCGTTCGTGTCGACCCTTGCCACGGCGAACCCGAAGGCCAAGCTCGTTGCCCAGGTCGAGGGCGGCTACAGCCCCGACTCCGGCAAGAAGGCCGCTCAGGATGTCCTGCAGGCCAACCCCGACGTCAACGTCATGGTGGGCTCGTCGCAGGCCATCATCGGCGCCGAGTCGGTTGTGGACACCGCCAAGGTCAAGCTCATCGGCAACGGCTCCTCCTCGGAGGCGTTCGACGGTGTGAACTCGGGCAAGTGGTTCGCCCTCTACAACATGGATGTCGTCGGCATCGGCTCGAAGTCGGTCGAGATCGG
>CAZLHZ010000119.1:0-6420 GCA_964559285.1 uncultured Actinomycetes bacterium
GGTCCCGGCTGCGCATTCGTCGCATGACGGCCCCGCCGGACCTCCGGGAGTTCGACGAGCGCATCGCTGGCGTCCGGCGCGAGAAGGAGTCGGCGATCGACTCGCAGGACTTCGAGAAGGCCGCCGCACTGCGTGATCAGGAGAAGCGCCTGCTGGCCGAGAAGGTCGAGCGCGAACGCGAGTGGAAGGCCGGCGACCTCGACATCGTGGCCGAGGTCGACGAGAAGCTCATCGGCGAGGTGCTCGCTCTCATGACGGGCATCCCGGTGTCCGACCTCACTGAGGACGACATCGCGCGGCTGCTGCGCATGGAGGACGAGCTGCACAAGCGCGTCATCGGGCAGGAGCAGGCGATCAAGGCCCTGTCCAAGTCGATCCGGCGCACGCGTGCAGGGTTGAAGGATCCGAAGCGGCCCTCGGGCTCGTTCATCTTCGCTGGGCCCTCGGGCGTCGGCAAGACTGAGCTCAGCAAGACCCTGGCCGAGTTCCTCTTCGGTGACGAGGATGCCCTCATCGCCCTCGACATGAGCGAGTTCTCCGAGCGCCACACCGCGTCGCGGCTCTTCGGGTCCCCGCCCGGGTACGTCGGATACGAGGAGGGTGGCCAGCTCACCGAGAAGGTGCGTCGCAAGCCCTTCTCCGTCGTGCTGTTCGACGAGGTCGAGAAGGCCCACCCCGACATCTTCAACTCGCTGCTGCAGGTGCTCGAGGAGGGCCGACTGACCGACGCTCAGGGTCGGGTCGTCGACTTCAAGAACACCGTCATCATCATGACGACCAACCTCGGCAGCCGCGACGTCTCCAAGGGCGTCATGCTCGGCTTCGCCCCGGAGAACGATGACTTCAGTGCCTATGAGCGGATGAAGTCCAAGGTGCAGCAGGAGCTCAAGCAGCACTTCCGGCCCGAGTTCCTCAACCGCATCGATGACGTCATCGTCTTCCACCAGCTCACGCCAGCGGAGATCGTCGAGATCGTCGACCTCATGGTTGCCAAGCTCGACGAGCGTCTGCGCGATCGCAATATGGGCATCGAGCTGACGGCCGCGGCCAAGGCGCTCCTTGCGGAGCGGGGCTACGACCCGGTCCTCGGTGCCCGCCCGCTGCGTCGCGTCATCCAGCGCGATCTCGAGGACTCGCTGTCGGAGCAGATGCTGTTCGGTGAGCTCCTGCCCGGCTCCATCGTCGTGGTCGATGTCGCCGGTGAAGGCAGTGAGCGCGAGTTCACCTTCGTCTCCACTCCGAAGGTCACCCTGCCCGACGCCCCTCCCGTTGAGGCGGCGAGCCAGGAGTGAGTCACTCCGGGGGCGTGATGCCGCGGCGGAAGGAATTCGACCTTCCGCCGCGGCGCATGCCTGCGCCCCTCATCTGGGCGATCGCGGTCACCGTGGCCACCGGCGCGGTCATCGTCCTCGCCGGCCTGCTCGGGGGAGTCGGCCCGCTCAAGGCCCTCGGTGCCGTGGAGACCTCACTCATGCCGACGGCGTGGCGGGCCACGCCGGATCCCTCGATCCTGCGCATCGCCGTCAATGTCCCGACCTCGGGTCTGTGCCCGAGCGATGAGGTCCGGGTCTCATCGATCGAGCGCTCCGGGGTCATCGAGGTCTCGGCCACCCGGGTGCAGCCGCGCAGTGAGCTCGGCTGCTCGGGCCAGGCCGTCGCGGGAGCGCGGGTGTGGCTCGACCTGCGTCTGGATGCACCCCTGGGCACTCAGCAGGTGGTCCGTGCTGGCGACCGGGTGCCCCTCGTCCAGGAGGGCTCGGCCTAGTTCACGTGGTGCGGCGGGAAGGTCTGGTGGCGTTCCCGCGCGGCAGCGACCACCTCGAGCGCGGAAGCACCTCGACAAGGCCATCGGCCACCAGCGAGTCCAGCGCCCGCATCCGCTGCACCTCGATCGGCCACGCTTCCTCCAGCGCGCGGCGCGTGACCGGACCCTCATGTGAGCGCATCACCGCCAGCAGCGCCCCGCGCGCCTGGCGATCCGTCCCGACATAGGACTGCGGCCGTCGTGCGGGTCGATCCGCGGGCGGCTGTCCTGCCGCCAGCCACGCACAGTCCTGCCGCACCGGGCACACCTCGCATGCGGGCGTGACCGCCCGGCACACGGTCGCCCCGAGTTCCATGGCGGCCGCTGACCACCGGGCGGCTGTCCCATCATCGGGCGGCAGCCAGGCCAGGGCTGTCTCGCGCTCGGCCGCGGTCACCGACGGACCGGGGGACATCCGTCCGGATGCGAGGCGGGCCAGCACCCGTCGGACGTTGGTGTCGAGCACGAGCGCCCGACGGCCATAGGCGAAGGCCATCACCGCGCCCGCGGTGTAGACACCCACCCCGGGCAGACGCAGCAGCTCCTCGAACGAGGCCGGTGGGATATCGCCGTGGTCGCGGGCAATGACGGTTGCCGCCTCCTGCAGGCGCAGGGCGCGGCGTGGATAGCCGAGTCGTCCCCACTGGCGGATGACCTCGGCCGTGTCAGCGGCCGCGAGGTCACTCGGTCGGGGCCAGCGCTGCATCCAGGCCTGCCACTGCGGGGCCACCCGCTCGGCGGGGGTCTGCTGGCACATGACCTCGCTCACGAGGACACCCCACGGTGTGGTGTCGGGGTCTCGCCAGGGCAGGGGGCGCTGGACTGCGGCGTACCACGTGATGACCTCACGCCACACTCGCGTCGTCGGCGTCGCGCAATCCGTCATAGCGACGCTCACCCTAGTAGCGTGCCGAAGGTGAACGGGGACCGCCGATGAGCTCAGTGCTGCGACCGGTGGGTCCGCGGCGGGCGGGGACCTATTGGCGACGTCGCCTCGTGGCACTCGGGCTGCTGGCCCTGCTCGTGGTTGCCGTTCTGCTCATCGTGCGCGGATGCGGTGGTCCCGGCGGTGCCCCCGGCCCGATCTCAAGTGGCGCGTCGAGCAGCGCGCCGAGCGAGACGTCATCACCGAGCCAGTCACCGACAGCTGTCTCCAGCAGTTCATCGTCAAATAGTGCATCGTCGAGCGCGAGCGGTGCTTCGAGCGCTGCCACCGCCAGCACCTCGCCGAGTGAGTCCCTCACCTCGGCCCCGCCGGTCCTGCTCCGGTGCGAGGACGCGGACATCCTCGTCGAGGTGATCACTGATGGCTCGGTGTTCCCCGTCGCCAGTGAGGTGCCGATGGAGATGTGGGTGACGAATGTGTCGGGGACACCGTGCATCCGCAATCTGGGAACCGAGATGAACCGCGTCGTCGTGCGTCAAGGGGACCTGCAGGTGTGGTCGAGCACCTCATGTGAAGGTCAGGGTGAGGCGAAGGATGTCACCCTGCTGCCAGCGAGCACCTACATGATTCCGCTCATCTGGGATGGGCGGAGCAACTACGCCGGGTGCACCTCGTCCGAGCCGCTGGCGAAGGCGGGGGACTACCAGGTGAGCGCGCGCAATGGTGAGGTCACCAGTCGATCGGTGACCTTCACCCTGCAGTGATGCTGATGCTGGCGCTGATGCTGGCGCTGGGGCTGGTGCTCGCTCTAGTGGGTGCGCGCGGATCGACGAACACAGCCGAGTGCCTCGAGCAGGTCATCAAGCCGCGACACCTCCACCACCTCGGGTGCGGCTGAGCCGAGGAGCTCACCCGAACCTGCGGGCACGATGATCCGCTGATGTCCCAGACGTGCCGCCTCCGCGACACGAGCCGCGATGGACGGCACCGGGCGAATGTCACCGGACAGGGCCACCTCGCCGATGGCGAGCACATCGACCGGCATGTTGGTGGCGGCAGAGGCCACCGCGAGGCAGATCGCCAGATCGGCTCCCGGATCGGCAATGCGCGCACCCCCGACCGTGGCGGCGAAGACATCCTGATCGCGCAGTCGCAGCATGCCCGCGCGATCCGCAACGGAGACGAGCATCGTCACGCGCGAGGAGTCCATGCCGGTGACACTGCGCCGCGGCGCCGGTGAAGCGGTCGGAGCGACGAGCGACTGCACCTCGACCACGAGAGGACGTCGACCGGTCACCGACACGGTGACGCACGTGCCCGGCACCGGGGTGTCACGTCGGCTGCGGAAGAGATGCGAGGGATCCACCACCTCGCGCAGTCCGTCATCGGCCTGCTCGAAGCACGCAACCTCCTCAGCGGAGCCGTAGCGATTCTTCGCCGCACGCAGCAGGCGCAGGGAGGTCTGCGGATCACCGTCAAAGGTGAGCACGGTGTCGACGAGATGCTCCATCGCCCGCGGCCCCGCAACGGAGTTCTCGCGCGTGGACTGGCCGATCGCGATCACGGGGAGTCCGCGTCCCTTGGCCATGCGCGTGAGTGCCTGGGTCACCTCGAGCACCTGACTCACGCCACCGGCTCGGCCGTCGACGTCGGCGGAGGCGAGGGTCTGCACACTGTCGACGACAAGGAGGGCGGGATTGACCTGCTCGACATGGCCGATGAGCACGCGCAGGTCGTTCTCGTCGGCGATGAGCAGACGGGGATGCACGGCACCGATGCGCCGGGCCCGCACGCCGATCTGCGCGGCTGACTCCTCACCGGAGACGTAGAGCACCGGTCGCCCCGACTGGGCCGCCATCTCATGGGCCACGGTGAGGGCGAGAGTGGACTTGCCGACCCCGGGCTCACCGGCGAGCAGGACCACCTGCCCGGCGACCAGGCCCCCACCGACGACGCGATCGAACTCCGGCAGGCCCGTCGGCAGCCGAGGTGTGTCGTCCTCGGTCAGGTCGGCGACCGAACGCGCCGGATTCAGCGGGGCGATCGACCCGGCCGTGGTCCGCAGTCCGGGGGCGGGAGCCTCCACCGCCTCGATCGTGCCGAAGTCGCCGCACCGTGGACAGCGCCCGGCCCACTTGTGGGCAGGTGCACCGCAGGAGCGGCAGGTGAAGGAGCTGGGGAGCTTGGCCATGAGAGGGAGGGTACGAGGCCCCTCTGACACCCCCTAGGCTGCCAGCATGTCGACCGAGTCAGAGGTGGCGCCGCCCGAGGTCCGCAAGCCCAGTCGCGTCAAGTTGATCGTGTCCTCGGTCGTCGGACTCGTCCTCATGGTGGCGATCTTCGCCCTCCTGCTGCCGCAGGTGGCGTCGTACCAGTCGGCTTTCGAGCAGCTCCAGCAGATGACTCCGGGATGGGTGATCGCCCTCATCGCAGCCGGTCTTATCAACATCCTCGTCTATCCCTTCACCGTCTTCATTGCGGTGCCGGGCCTGAGCTACTGGCACAGTTTCGTGCAGCGGCAGGCAGGCTTCCTCGTGAGCAATGTCGTGCCCGGCGGCGGTGCCTTCGCCGTCGGCACGCAGTACTCCGTCCTGGCGAAGTACGGCGTGGCTCCGTCGGCCGCCGCCGCCGCGGTCGCTGCCGATGCGGTGTGGACCTATCTGCTCACCCTCGGCTTCCCCGCGCTGGCGGTGCTCATGCTCGTGATCGAGGGACGCGCAACACCGGCGTACATCACCATCGCGATCATCGGCGCGGTGATTGTTGCCGTGTCGGTTCTGGCGATCGTCACGGTTCTGCGCAGTGATGCCGGGGCACGTCGCGTCGGCGCGCTCGCCACGAAGGTGGTGAATCGCCTGCTGAAGATCATCAAGCGCCCGCCGCGTGACCTCGTGCCATCGCTCGTCACGTTCGGTGAGCATGCGCGCGGACTCGTGCAGCGACGATGGGCCCTGCTGACGGTCACGAATGCCGCGGCGCAGCTGACACCGCTGCTGGTGCTGCTGGCCGCGCTCGGTGGCATCGGGGCATGGCCGGGTCAGATCACCCTTGTCGAGGCGTTCGCGACCTACACGATCGCCCTGCTGCTGACGTCGTTCCCCGTCACGCCGGGTGGTCTGGGCACCGTGGATGCTGCGCTCATCGGCCTGCTCGTGGCCTTCGGTGCCGACAAGGCCGACGCCGTCGTCGTCGACCTGCTGTGGCGTCTCGTGTGGTTCCTGCCCCAGCTCCTCGTTGGGGCCGTTGCCATGGGCGTCTACCTGCTGTCGAAGCGGCGCGAGCACCGGCTTGGCGGGATCGTGGTCTAGGACCCCGCGCGAAATGCGTGCGCAGGGGCCATCGGTCAAGCATGCTTGTCAACTGTGAGTCTGGACAGCGATCGCGCCGTGGGAGACATCCTCAATCTCGTCGACGGCAGTGCGCTGCCGCTGGTGGAGCCGTTCCTGCGACTGGTGGCCCCCGATGACCTCGCAGGCTTCACCGACAGTGACATTGCGCATCTGATTTCCGGATTGTGGAATGCCGCGTCGGCACGTCGACCCGGTGAACCGCGGGTGACGAGTGCGGCTGGTCCGGGCCGCTCGGAGGTGCTCCACGTCGTCACTGATGACATGCCGTTCCTTATCGACGCCGTCTCGGCCGAGGTTGTGCGGCAGGGCCGCTCGATCCTGGTGGGGGTGCACCCGCATATGGTGGCCCAGCACGCGGCCGATGGTGGGTTGATCTCGGG
>CAZLHZ010000120.1:0-6349 GCA_964559285.1 uncultured Actinomycetes bacterium
GGGGGGGGGGGGGGGGGGGGGGGGGGGGGGGGGAGGGGGGGGGGGGGGGGGGCGGCGGGGGGGGCGGGGGGCGGGGGGGGGAGGGCGCACTGCGCTTCCGGTCGATCTTCGTCGGCGTCGCCGCGCACCTCACGATGGCGTGGGGGATGGACAGCGCTGTGCTGTGGCGCGCAGGAGGTCCGTCACTTCCCTAGCGGAAGAGCGATCCCGGTGTTGGCATGGCAGCGGTAGCCGTGCGGCACCTTGTGGAGGTACTGCTGGTGATAGGCCTCCGCGTAGTAGAACGGATGCTCGCTCGCCGGCAGGATCTCGGTTGTGATGGGGTCGTAGCCGCGATCGGCCAGGGCGGCGGCGTACGCATTCTTCGTCTGCTCTGCAGCATCACGCTGCTCCGGAGTCGTCCAGAAGATGGCACTGCGATACTGCGTGCCGATGTCATTGCCCTGGCGGTACCCCTGCGTCGGATCGTGGTTCTCCCAGAACATCCGCAGCAGCTCCAGCGTCGGCAGTTGCTTCGGGTCGTAGGCGACAAGCACGCTCTCGGTCTGGCCGGTGCGACCCGTGCACACCTCTTCATAGGTGGGGTACGCCGAATAGCCGCCCTGATATCCGACCGCGCTGCTCACCACGCCCGGCATCTGCCACACGATCTCCTCGACACCCCAGAAGCAGCCCGCGGCAAGGTAGAGGACCTGCGTGCCCTCGACCCACGGCCCGTGCAGGGGCGTGCCGAGAACCTCGTGGGTGGTGGGCACGCTGAAGGGCGAGCTCGCGCGGCTCGGCAGGGCATCGTCGGGGGTCACCATGCGGGCGCGGGAGGAGAAAATCGACATGGCGCCATTCTCCCCGGTGAGGTCGCGACCAGCATGTCGACCGGGTGATGACAGACCGCGTGCCCCAGCCCGGGGGGTAGATTCACCGCATGGCTGAGCATGGGGACTGGTCGGATGCAGGATTCGAGACGCGGGCGATCCACGCGGGGCAGGACCCCGATCCGCTGACCGGCGCGGTCGTGCCGCCGATCCACCAGGTGTCGACGTACAAGCAGGATGGCGTCGGTGGGCTGCGGAGCGGATATGAGTACTCCCGCTCGGGCAACCCGACCCGCGATGCTCTGCAGGAGTGCCTCGCGGCATTGGAGGCACCCGGGATGACGGGGGCACGGGGTCTGGCGTTCGCGTCCGGACTTGCGGCGGAGGACACGCTCATCCGGACCGTGTGCGCGCCGGGTGCGCATGTGGTCGTGCCCAATGATGCGTACGGCGGCACCTATCGCCTCATCGCGCGGGTCGGTGGCCCGTGGGGGGTCGAGCACACACCCGCTGCGATCACCGACCCCGATGCCGTGCGGGCGGCCATCCGACCCGGGCAGACCCGCATCGTGTGGATCGAGACGCCGACCAATCCGCTGCTCAGTGTCGGTGACATCGAGGTGCTCGCCGAGATCGCTCATGATGCGGGGGCGATCCTCGTCGTCGACAACACGTTTGCCTCGCCCTACCTGCAGCGGCCGCTGGAGCTCGGTGCCGATGTCGTTGTCCACTCGACGACGAAGTACCTCGGCGGGCACAGTGACGTCGTGGGCGGCTCACTTGTCGTGCGTGATGCTGAGCTCGCAGAGCGTGTCGCCTACCACCAGAACGCCATGGGGGCGGTGCCCGGGCCATTCGACTCGTGGCTCGTGCTGCGCGGAATCAAGACACTGGGTGTGCGCATGGAGCGGCACTGTGCCAATGCGCAGGTCATCGTCGACTACCTCGTGGATCATCCGAAGGTCGCATCGGTGCTCTATCCCGGTCTGCCGGGTCACCCCGGTCATGACGCGGCGGTCAAGCAGATGCGCGACTTCGGCGGCATGGTGTCGTTCCGTGCGGCGGGTGGGGAGCAGGAGGCCGTCGACATCTGCGGGAGGACACGTGTGTTCACCCTCGCCGAGTCCCTCGGCGGTGTGGAGTCGCTCATCGAGCATCCCGGCCGGATGACCCACGCGTCCGTGGCGGGCAGCCTGCTGGAGGTGCCGGCCGACCTGGTCCGGCTGTCGGTCGGCATCGAGTCGGTGGATGACCTGCTGGCTGACCTCGAGCGCGCTCTGGGCTAGAGCGGTGTGGCCGGGTGTCACGCCTGAGGGCGTGGCACCCGGTTGAGTGTCTCGGGCATGCGAAGGGCCATGACGAGGGCGAGTGCGGCGATGCCGGCGCCGACGCCGAAGGCCCAGTCGAAGTCGAAGGCATCCACGAGGAATCCGGCCAGCAGCGGCCCGACGACCGTGCCGAAGTCGGACACCATCTGGTAGGCCGCGATGACCGAGCCGCCCTTGCGTCCGCGCAGAACATCACCGACGACCGCTGAGGGAGCGGCGCTGAGGAAGGCGGCACCGAACCCCATGACCGCCATCGCGATGAAGAAGATCGTGACACCGGGGGTCGTGCTGGCTGCCGGGTCGTTCGAGACGATGTCCGAGCTCGTGATGAGCACCATCCCGACGATCGTCAAAGAGATGCCGAGGAGTATCGACGGTCGGCGTCCGACCCGGTCGGTGCGGCGTCCTGCCGGAATGAGCACGATCGCCTGGGCAGCAGCCGCCATAAGAAAGCCGATGGCGGCGATGCTGGCATCACGCCGCAGTCCCTCGACGACGAAGAGCGGAATGAGGGCGGCGCGCAGACCGAAGGTCACCAGGCCCGTCATCATGTTGGTGGAGAGCGCCGCCTGATAGGCACGTGAGTGCAGGGCATCACGCAGGGCGGGCCATGCACGCAGATCGACGGCGTCCCCGGTTGCTGTCTCCCCGGTGTCACCACCCGCCTCAACACGCGCCACCTCGGCCTCACGCTGACGCAGTGTGGACGCCGACAGGAAGGCGAGAGCGACGATGGCCGCGGCACTCACGGTGGCGGCGTACACGAAGAAGGGAGCGCGAATCGACCATGCCACCACGATGCCGCCGACCGCGGGACCTGCGACGCCACCGATGAGGAAGCCGCCGGACCAGGCAGCCGAGGCGCGACCGCGCTGCTCGGGAATCGTCACCCGCAGGATGAGCGCCTGCGCCGCGACAGTGAACATGGCGGAGCCGAAGCCACCGAAGCCACGCAGGATAAGCAGCTGCACATAGGTCTGCGACAGGCCCGCGAGAGCGCTCGAGACAGCGACGATGATGAGGCCCACGGCAAGAGTGGTGCGTTCACCGAAGCGTACGACGAGACTGCCCGCTGCCGGCGAGGAGACAAATCGCACGAGGGCGAAGACGGAGACAACCGCGGCAGCCGCGAGGGCACTGACTCCGAAGGTGCGGGCGAAGATCGGAATCGACGGCAGCACAATGCCGAAGCCGAGGGCCACGCAGAACGCGACGACGGTGAGGACCGCCACCTCGCGAGGGAGGTCACGCAGGAGGGGCAGTCGGGATCGCATGAGGCGCCCAGCCTATGCGGCAGTGAGGGCCCGAGGGGGGCGGGTTCAGGCCGATCGACGTCGGGACTTCCGCGCCTGCACATAGTCGGTGACGACGAAGTCCCCGAGGCGATCTCCGTCAGTGGCGAAGACGCGACCGCCGTTGCGGCGCGCCATCGCGTCGAGGAAGCGCTCCAGGCGCGGGTCATCGCCGAGTCGGAACCATGAGATCGGCACGCCACACCGGGTGAGTGCATCGACCTCGGCCACCGTCTTGGTGATCGTCTCCGGATCTGGCGGCCACATGAACCACCAGTCGCCATCGTCGAGGAGGTGCGCTGTCGGCTCGCCGTCGGTGATGACCATGAGGATCGGGTCGGCATCACGATGTCGCATGAGGAAGCGATTGGCGAGCATGAGTGCATGCTGCAGATTGGTGCCCTGGACGTCGGCGGCATCCAGATCGGGCAGCTCATGGGGCGCGACCGGGCGGGCAAGGTTGGCGAAGGAGATCACCTGCACGGCATCGAGCGGATAGGCCGTTGTCGCGAGGGTGTGCAGGGCGAGGGCGGTCGTCTTCGCCGCCCGCCAGGTGTCGTTCATGACCATGGACCATGACTGGTCAACGCACAGGGCGACCGCTGCGCGCGTGCGCGTCTCCGTCTCGCGGATCTCGAAATCCTCCGGGTCGAGGCGGATGCTGGTCGAGCGGGTGGCGGCAGTGCGGCGTACGGCATTGGAGACGGTGCGCACGACATCGATCGGCTGTTCGTCACCGAACTGCCACGCCCGCGTCGATCCCGTCAGCTCGCCGGAGGATCCCGCCTGGCGGATGTCGTGATCACCGCGTGCAGCATCGGACAGCGAGGAGAAGACACGCGACAGCGCAGAGCGTCCGAGCCGGCGGATCGCCTTCGGGGTGAGCTCCAGTCGATTGCCGCTGCGGGTGAGATAGCCCTGGCGTTCGAGTTCGCGCTCGATGGCGCGTAGGCGATCAAGATCGTCGACCGCCTGCTGTCCGAGTGCGCGACGGACCGCTTCCTCGTCGATGTCCTCCAACGTTGCACCGTCGTAGCCCTGTCCGAGCTGCTCGTCGAGCGCCTCGAGGTCCGCGAGCTCGGCCAAAGCCTGGGTCGCTGCGGGCAGGTCCAGTGGCGTGTCCCCGCGCATCCGCTGGCTGCCCGACCATGGCAGGTCAGGGCGCAGTGCATGGAGGTTGTCCGTGAGGCGTGACATCTGCGCCGCGAGATCGAGATCATCAAGAGTCTGCTGCATGAGCTCAGCCCGCTGCTCCGGTGACATTGAGTCGAGCATGCGCTGCATCGCAGCGGCGCGACGGGCAAGGTCATCAAGCAGCTGCTCGAAGGTCTCCGGTCGATCGGGGAAGAACTCCCCGTGGCGTTCCATGAATCGCTCGAAGTCCTCGGTGACGTCACCGCCCTGTCGATTCTTCTCCAGCATCGCGTTGAGGTCATTGAGCATGTCCTTCATCGCCTGGCGCGCCTGCGGGCTCGATGGCTGCTGCAGTGACTGGCTGATGTCCTTGAACTGCTGGTCGAGCACCTGGCGCTGAAGGAGATCCGAGATCTGCTCGAAGGTCTCGCGCGCCTGCGGTGAGCGCCAGTCGTAGTCGGTGAGTTCGCGGACCGCGCGACCGGTGTCCTTCGGGAGAGCGTCGAGCATGGCCTCCCGGAATCGGGCATCATCGGATGGCTCGGGGAAGAGTGCGGTCTTCTCCTGAGTGAGTGCTTGATCGAGCAGTTCGCGCACCTGCTGCAGGGTTCCGTCGAGGCGACCCGACTTCTCCAGCGCCTTGCGCCGCTGCCGCACCCGGCGCGCAAGGTCGGAGAGTCCGCGCAGGCCATCGGTGCCATCCCGGAGCAGCTCGCGCAGCGACTCGCGGACATTGGCCCCATCCATGATGCGCTGGGACAGGTCGTCAATGGCCCGGCCCGCGTCGTACGGCGGCTCCAGAGGATCGGGCCCGCCGGAGTAGGCGGCGTAGCGGTATCTGCTCACCTCGTCACGCTAGCCCAGGTGTTAGCGTGCGGCCATGTCATCCATGGGTGGAGGGGCGCTGCCCCCGGCCGGCTGGTATCCCGACACGACCGATCCCTCGCGCGTGCGCTGGTGGGATGGCACACAGTGGACCGACCAGTTCCAGGCGTCGATCTCCGAGCAGGCGCCGGGTGAGGTCGGGGCTGCCCCGGCCACCTACTCCGGCCCGCCGATCCTCGTCGTGACGACCAACGACATGCCGGGCTATCGGATCACCGCCGTGCACGGGGAGGTCTTCGGCATCACCGTGCGTGCGCGCAATGCGTTCTCCAACATGGGGGCGAGCTTCCGCACCATGTTCGGTGGTGAGGTGAAGGGCTACACGAAGCTTCTCGCCGACTCGCGCCTCGAGGCGGTCGATCGGCTTCGGATGGCGTGCTACCAGGTGGGGGGCAATGGGGTGGTGGCGATGCGCTTCGACACGGGCGAGATTGCCGACCTCATGAACGAGGTGGCCGCGTATGGGACCGCTGTGACCGTGGAGCGCATCACCGGCTGAGGGTGGGGCGGTGCGCCGGTGGGGCAGTGCACCGGTGATCGGCGTACGCCCTCGTGTGGGGCGCTGCGTGTGTGGGGTGGTGCGTGTGGAACGTGACGCCGGTCGACGACACGTGGCCGCCGACCGGCGCCGGACGTCAGTCGCGTAGGGGTCGGCCCTGGGCGTCCGTCGTGATCCCGGACTTCACGAGGATGAGGATGCCCTCGATGAGGCCCCACAGGGATCCGAAGCCGAAGGTCACGATCGTGACGACGATCTGGGCGATGCCGATCCCGATGTAGCCGAGGTAAAAGCGGTGGATACCGAGACCACCGAGAAGGATGCCGAGGATGCCGGCGGCGACGCGGGACTTCTCACCTGCCTGCGGTGTGGAGCCCGGTGCGGACGAGGGCGGGGGCG
>CAZLHZ010000121.1:0-6342 GCA_964559285.1 uncultured Actinomycetes bacterium
CCGCAGGTCCGCTCGCTCCACCATCGCCTCGCGCACCACCGCGACCTCCTCGGCAAGTCCTGACCGCGAGGTCCACCCGCCTGGCGCATAGCGCGATCTCTCAGTGGCGCGTACGACGACCCCGAGCGCATCCTCGGCAGCGCCCGTCAGGCGTGCCGACGTCACGAGCCGAGCCCCAGCCGTGCGAGGTGAGTCAGCGTCATTCCACGGCAGCCCAAGGTCCACCACGACATCGAGCAGTTCCTCCCATGCGTCCTCAGCGGCACCGCGAGGCGAGAGCCGTCGGGATCGGCGTACCCGACGCAGGAATGCCGGAATGAGTGCGGCGAGGAGTCCGATCGTAATCGACACCGCGAGGATGATCCGTCGCCATGCATCCGGGTCGGCGCCCGAGGTTGTGGGCACAGCACCCGGTGCGTTGTCAGTGGCTCTCTCGGCGCGGTCTGCCGGCGTCGTGACCGCACGATCACGTGGGGCGTAGGGCGGCGGTGCCACACCACTCGTGGCATCAACCCGCGGGGTGGGCTCGAATCGCACCCAGCCGGCCCCCTCGAACCACAGCTCGGGCCAGGCGTGGGCATCGTTGGCCGACACGGACCAGGAGCCATCGTTCTTCTGCTCACCCGGGCTGAATCCGATGATGACGCGCGATGGAATACCCACGATGCGCGCCATGATCGCCATCGCTCCGGCGAACTGCTGGCAGTAGCCCGCTCGATCGGTGAGGAACTGCTCGAGGAAGGACTCATTGGGGTCACTGAGCACCTGAGTGCTGTAGCGGAATCCGCCGTCCTCGGCGAAGTAGGACTGCAGCGCCACGGCGCGGTCGAAGGCAGTGGTGGCCGAGGCGGTGACATTGCGCGCGAGGGTGACGACGGAGAGGGGGAGCGAGTCGGGGATGTCCAGACGCGTCCGCATCTGGTCGGGGACGCGTGCGGATGCCGCGCGCAGGACTGATGGGGGGACGTCAGTGAGCGGAGCCGTGGCGGTGAAGTCCAGGCGGGCGCTCGAGCCGATGTTCACCGAGGCCGTGGCAGCGTCATCATCGAACACCCAAGCCTGCTCGGTGAATGCTGTCTGAGCTCGCTCGTTGTCGGGGCGCAGCGACACCGTGTTGGCGGGAAGCGGCAGTGACTTGCCGTCGAGCACGCCGACGCGGATCTCCACGTGATCCACACCGTCGGTGATCGTCGTGGGGTCGAACAGGTCGGTGATGGGCGATCGGAAGCTCAGCTCATTCGGGGGCATATCGCGCCACGTGACCCCATCGAAGTAGTTGAGGGCAACCAGTCGCAGGTAGGCCGGATCTCCGGTCGAGGTGCGATAGGTGAGCACCTCGCGATCGTCCTGCGAGAGCAGACCGCGTCTCATGGACACGAACGGATCGATGCTCACCGTGTCACCGACGGACTGGCCGCCACCTCCAAACGGTGTGCCCCCTCCGCCGAGGCCGCTGCCGATCACGCGCTCGGTGAGGCCGGGTACCAGAAGCGGAAGCACCACCGCGAGAGCGATGGCGGCAGCCCCGGCGCGCCACGCCATCGACCCCACGGTGGTGACGCGGACCCCGCGTGATGTGGACCAGGATCGCACTGAGTCGCGTTGAGAGACCGCGAGCAGAGTGAGCCATCCGGCCGCCACAATGGGGAAGAGCCACCAGACGACGCCATCGGCAACGACGGCTGTTGGGAAGGCGTAGATCGCGAGCAGGGGCAGGCCGGCCAATGTCGGCAGGCGCAGAGTCACCCCGAGGCAGTCCACCATGATCGCTACCAGCCCCAGGCAGCCAACCGTGATGAGGAGCAGGGCGGGAGTGACGGGGGTCGGGGTGAAGGCGGCTTCCGCCTCCGTGAGTCCGCGTCCGACGACCAACTGCAACTGCGCCAGTGATGTCGGAGTGGGAATGACACCGGCGAACGCCGTCGCCCGGGTGACCATGGCCGTTGCGAATGTCACGAGGACAGCGGCACCGACGATGGGTTGCAAGGGTGCGGGGATCCGCAGCGCGCGACAGGCCCAACCGGTCAGGCCGATGAGGATGACGATGGCCAGGCATGGGAGCAGCCAGCCCCATCCGCTGTAGATCGGCTGAAGGGAGAAGGCGGCGAGCAGGGTGGCCAAGGCTGCGGCAACGGTCGCTGCGGTCCGACTTCGACCCCGAACGCTGGCCGATGTCATCGTGAGGCTCCCTGCAGGAGCCCAGCATCCGCCCAGGTCCGCGTCACGGAGCGACCGGAGCGCGCGATGACCCTCCAGCCGGAGCGCGCGAGGGAATCGGTGCTGGAGTGCTCGCTCATGGGCAGAATCGCGATGGCTGATCGAGCACTCACCCCGATGGGGGCGAGAGCGTCTGCATCCTCCGTGGTGATGGCCCCGAGGATCGCGATGACGAGGCCATCGGAGACGCTGCGGCGCTGCACGGGATCGGTGAAGCCGAGATCATCTCCTGGGAGCGGATCCAGCATCGCCAGAGCGGTGAGCAGCTCGGCGGACTGACCATGCTCATCCTGCGACAGGACGTGCCCGCGCGGACCGACCAGACGCACCCCCCATCCGCGTGAGGCCAGGTGCACGCCGACGCTTGCCGCCATCGACAGGCTCCACTCGAAGCCCTCGTCATCATGCGCGCGCGCGCGGGCATCCACGAGGATCGCCGCCCGTGCCTGCCAGGGGCGCTCCTCACGTCGCACCATGAGGTCGCCGGTGCGCGCGGTGGCCTGCCAGTGCACTCGGCGGACCTCATCGCCGATGCGGTACTCCCGCGGCAGCAGGTCATCCTCACCGGACGTTGCCAGCGCGCGCAGGCGACTGTCACCGCGACCGATGAGTTCCCCACCGAGCGGCACCGCTGACAGCGCGTGAACACGCGGGGTGACGAGGACGTGATCCACAGCCGTGAAGTGCCGTGTCATCGTCACCAGTCCGAACGGATCCATGAGGCGCATCTGCACCGGACCGATCTCGAACCGTCCCCGCGCATGCCCTGTGATCGAGTACGCCGCATTCCGCTGGCCACCGGGCTCGATGCGGTCCAGCACCAGGCGGGGGCTGTTGCCGAGCGACGGGGGAACCTCATCCTCGACCAGGACCATGCCGCTGCGCACGGCCGAGGCATTGGCCACGGTCAGGATGATGCTCGCGCTGTCCCCGAGGTCGAGTCGGACCACATCGAGCCTGCGTGCGCACGCGATGCGGTAGCGCGCGATGGACACGAAGGCCACGGACACGACGGGAAGGGCCAGGAGCAGGACAGACACTCGCAGCAGATCCCGCTGGCCGAAATACCACGCACCCGCGCCGATGCCGGCGCCGATGGCGAGCAGGGTGAGTCCCCGGTGGGTAAGTCCGCGTGCGGCGCTGCGCATCAGACCGGCACCCGCCGCAGGATGTCGGCCATGATCGCCGTGTCCGTTCGGCGGGCAATCTGGGCATCACCACTGAGCAGGAGGCGATGGGCCAGCACCGGAAGGGCCAGGTCCTGAACATCGTCGGGAATGACGTAGTCCCGCTGGTCGATGGCGGCTCGGGCCTTGGCGGCCCGCACCAGATGCAGAGCGGCGCGCGGTGAGGCGCCCAGACGCAGTTCGGGGGACTGGCGTGTCGCGGTGACGAGAGCGACGACGTAGCGACGCAGGGGATCCGAGACATGGATGCGCTGCACCGAGTCGATGAGGCTTGCCAGGGTGACCGCATCGATGACGGGATGGACATCGGCAAGCGGCGAGGCACCGTCGTGGCTGGCGAGCATCGCGACCTCGCTGGCGGCATCCGGGTAGCCCATCGACAGGCGCGCCATGAACCGATCCCGCTGTGCCTCGGGCAGCGGATAAGTACCCTCCATCTCGACGGGGTTCTGGGTCGCGATGACCATGAACGGACGCGCGAGGGGATAGGTGGTGCCGTCGGCGGTGACCTGCCCCTCCTCCATGCACTCGAGCAGGGCGGATTGGGTCTTCGGCGAGGCACGGTTGATCTCGTCGGCGAGGACGATGTTGGCGAAGACAGCGCCGGGGCGGAAGGCGAACTCGTGGGTCTGCTGATGGAAGACGCTGACCCCCGTGACGTCGCCGGGCAGCAGGTCGGGGGTGAACTGGATCCGGCGTACCGAACAGTCCAGGGATCGCCCGAGGGCCTTCGCGAGCATCGTCTTGCCAACGCCCGGCACATCCTCGACGAGCAGGTGGCCCTCGGCCAGGAGTACGACCAGCGCCGTGCGAATGACCTCGGCCTTGCCCTCGATCACCCCCGTCACGCGGTCGGCGATGGCGGACGCGACGGCCGGGACACTGGACGGGGCCACGCTCACGGGGACTCCTCTCGGGGGGTGACACCCGATTGTCACCCTGAACAGGCGCGAAGGCGCGGTTACGGCATCATGTGCGCATGACTGACGTGACCAAGACCTATCCGGCCGAGCTCGGGCGCTTCTTCGATGACTACGAGATCGGGGCGGTCTACCAGCACCCCTTCGGGCGCACCATCAATGAGGCCGACTCTACGTGGTTCACCCTGCTGACGTGCAATACGAACCAGAACCATTTCAATGTGCATCTGGCGGCATCGAACCCGATCACCGGCGGTCGGGTGATCGTGAACTCGGGGCTCACGGTGGCGCTGGTGCTCGGTCTGTCCGTCATCGACATGAGCCAGAATGCGGTGGCCAACCTCGGCTGGACGGATATCAAGCTCACCCACCCCGTCTACATCGGGGACACGCTCTACGCCGAGTCGCTCTGCCTGGACAAGCGAGAGAGCTCCTCACGTCCCGAGATGGGCATCATCACGATGAAGACCCGCGGCCTGAATCAGGACGGGGACGAGATCGTCTCGTGGAACCGGTCCGTCATGATTCCCAAGCGATCTGCGGGCATCGGTCAGAACTACTTCCCGGTCGCCAAGACCGGCCCGCTGGCCGGTTAGTTGCTGATCGACGGCTGCTCGGGGACCGTCGTCGGCACCGGCGGCGGGACCGTGCAGTCCCGCGGTGCCGGCAGTCCGGCGAAGCGATCCATGACCCAGGGCACCATGATCGGTCCGGCCACGACGGCGATCTTCATGTGATCGATACCGCCGAGCCAGGCGGAGGAGATCGTCGATCCGGCCTCGCACCACTCGACCTGGAGTTTGGCATTGGGCTCGGGGAGCACGACATTGTCGGCCGTGCCCTGCTCCAGCAGCACCGGCATGTCGGGGGGCAGTGGCGGAGGAGTCTGATCCTCCATCACCTTGCGCCACTGCGCGTTCTCGGTCGGGTTGCCATTGAAGAAGCGCTGTCCGATTCGTGCACGGACGATGCCCTCGAGTGCGGCGTCAAGGATGCACTCGTCGGCCAGCCGCTGGAAATTCTGCTGGGCGACCGGGGTGAGCACCCCGTCGAGCGGCAGACCGGGATAGGCGAGCGGCCAGGAGATGGACACCTCCGGCCCGATGACCCAGCCGATGCCCGTGTCCCACTGGGCCGAGGTGATCTCGAGCAGCTCAGCAGCGGGCGCGGCAGCCACGACACCGAGCAGCTCGAGCTCGGGTGCGATCTCCTTCGCCAGGTGCCCGGTCCACAGGGCGCTGTGACCACCCTGCGAGTGCCCCGCCACGACCCACCGGGTTCCGATGTCGGACGAGATGTTCCGCGCGGCGCGCACGGAGTTCACGACATCGCGCGCCTCCTGACCCGCGACGAGGTACTCCTCGGGTCCCGGCGTACCCAATCCGACGTAGTCGGTGGCGACGACCGCGACGCCGTAGCTCAGTAGCGTGTACAGCCAGTTCGCGGTGTCCTGGAGCGGATTGTTCGAACGCGAGGGGGCGCAGGCATCGCCCATGCCGACCGTTCCGTGGGCCCAGGCAACGATCGGGTTCTTGCCCGAGGGGGAGGGTGTGTCAGGCAGGAACAGCAGACCTGAGGACGCGGCCGGTGAGCCGTCGGCGCGCTGGCTGACGTAGAGGATCCGCAGTGCCGTGCCATGGGGTACGTCGACCCCGAGCGGCTCTGTGCGGATGACCGTGCCCGGCTCAGTGGGCAGGGGCGACGGCGGCGTGTAGAAGGGTTCGAGCGCGGCCTGCCGGGTGTCACGGGAGACGGCACTGGCAATCACATATCCGGCAGCGACCATGGCGACGCACGTGGCGATGGCCAGCAGGACGATGAGGACCTTCCGCAGATGCTGCATGGCACGCGATGCTACTCAGCCGCGATCAGGATCGCACCTCTCTCTCGTAGGGCACGCCGAGGGACAGCGGGACACCTCGACCGCCGCGCCGCTGGCGCACCCAGACGAGGGTCAGGGCGAGGAGAGTGATGACGTAGGGGAGCATCCCGAGGATGTCCGTTGACAGTTTGATCCC
>CAZLHZ010000122.1:0-6315 GCA_964559285.1 uncultured Actinomycetes bacterium
GTGTCTCGGCGCGCCTCGGCCGAGGGCCGCGATGAGCAGTCCCCTGCGCTCGGGACCGGTGCGTCCACCGCGCACGCGATTCGTGGTGCTGCTGTGCGTGCTGCTCATCGTGCTGGGGGAGGCGTGGCTGCTCGGGCGCGTGGCCGACGTCATCGGCTGGCCGCTGCTGCTGGTCATCCTGGCCGGGCAGGCGGTGGCGGGCATCGTCGTCATGCGACGAGCCGGGGGCGGGGCGATCCGGTCCCTGCTGTCGGGTGCGGGGGAGCCGGGCGACCTCGGCTCGCACGCGACCCTCTTCGCGGGTGGACTCCTGCTCGCCCTGCCCGGACTGGGCACCGACCTGCTCGCCCTGCCGCTGCTGCTGCCGCCCACCCGCCGGGGACTCGGCCGGTGGGCGGGCCGCCGGATCTTCGGGCGGTTTCGGCCTGCGCCCGGCAGCCCAGGGTTCGGGAGCAGCGGATTCGGGCCGGGGTCGGGGGAGGTTATTCAGGGAGAGGTCGTCCGGGAGGACCCGGACGACCCGCCCTCAGGCGGACTTCCGGTCCGCTGACATCCCTCGCCCGGAGTGCAGCACCTCGAGGCGCTCCGCGAGCAGCTCCTCAAGGTCATCGATGGACCGGCGCTCGAGGAGCATGTCCCAGTGGGTGCGCCCGGCCTTGACCGGCTTGTCCGCGGGGCGCTCGGTGTCCCGGCGCAGGGCACTGGCCCCGCAGCGGCACTCCCAGACGGCCGGGATCTCCTCGGCCTCGACGGAGAACGGGATGGTGACGCTGTGCCCCTGAGCGCACTCGAAGGTGACGAGTGTGCGGGCGGCAAAATCGACGTGGATGTCCGTCTCGTAGCTCGTGGCGCCGAGACGGGATCCGCGGAGGGTGCCCTCAGCCATGGTGGGTCCTTTCTGGTGTGCCCGGACAACGCAATGGACGCACCATGTGTTCCCGCGGTTTCGCGCGGCTAACCCTTCCGCAGCCTGCGATCTGATCCTTGACCTTTTCCTTACATTCCGTTCATGTGGGGCGACTCACGCGAGATTCGTCGGTGCGACATTGCCGACCTCGGCGATGCCGCGGCGGACATTGACCCGCGCGAGCAGGATCCCGCCGACGATGAAGAAGACGACGAGGGCCAGGATCGCGATCCGGTAGGACCCCATGAACTGCAGGGAGAGGCCGAAGACGAGGGGGCCGAGGATCGAGCTGGCCCCGTCCGAGACGGCATAGAGGGAGAAGTACTCCGCCTCGCGGTCCCGGGGGATCAGCTGGGAGAACAGCGACCGCGAGAGGGCCTGACTGCCGCCGAGGACGAATCCGATGAGCGCGGCCAGAACGAGGAAGAGCGTCGCCTTGTTCGCGGGGAGCAGGTAGGCCGCGACGAGGACGACCGCCCACATCACCAGGCTGGCCAGCACGATCCGCTTGGCCCCGAAGGTCCTCGCCAGTCGACCCAGCAGCAGGGCGCCGATAATGCCGACCACCTGCACGACGAGGACAGCGGTGATGATCGTCGTGGTGTCCAGCAGGAGTTCCTGGGAGGCGTACGTCGCCGACAGACCGATGACGGTCTGGATTCCGTCGTTGAAGAAGAAGAAGGCGAGCAGGAACATGAAGGCCTGGGGATAGCGGGGGAGTTCGCGCAGGGTGTGCCCGAGCTGCCGGAATCCGCCGGTGAGGGTGCTGCCGCGCGTCGCGGCGCGCGGGGCCCGGTCCTTGAGCCGCAGCAGCGGGATGATCGCGAATACCGCCCACCCCAGGCCCGCCGAGGCGAGGGAGAGGCGCACGGCCATGCCCTCCTCGATGCCGAAGCCGGCATGGCCCAGATAGAGGACGAGATTGAGGATGAGGAGGATGCAGCCACCGGCGTACCCCATGGCCCATCCCCACGAGGAGACGCGGTCGCGTTCATCGGGCGTGGCGATGTCCGGCAGGAAGGAGTTGTTGACCACGACGGCGCAGCCGAAGGCGACGTTGGCGATGATGAAGAGGATGCCGCCCATTTGGTAGTGCGTCCCCTGCAGGAAGAACATCCCCATGACCGCGAAGGCGCCGAGGTAGGCAGCCACCGCCATGACGGCGCGCTTGGACCGGACGATGTCGGCCATGGCCCCGACGATGGGCATGAGGATGATCTGCAGGACGACCGACAGGGACACGAGATAGGGGAAGTACGACTCCGCGGTGACCGGGATGACCCCCAGGAGGGTGATCGGGTCGCCGGCCGCGGCGGCCGCCTTGGCGATCGTCGTGAGGTAGGGGCCGAGGAAGACGGTGAGGACCGTGGTCGAGAACGCGGAGTTGGCCCAGTCGTAGAAGTACCAGCCGCGCTGTTCGCGGCGTCGGGTGCGGCGCGCGTCAGGGGTGCTGGTCGGGGCCGAGGAGTCCGTCGTCATGGCGGGCATGATGTCGCACCTGCGTGCCGTCAGGGCCACCTTCGGGTGAATTGTCCATGTCGAAACCGCCGATAACGCGCAGGAGCAGAGAGATCTCGTCGGTCATGATGCCGTCGACGCCGAGGGCGAGGAGGCGACGCATCGCACCCTCGGTGTTGACCGTCCAGACGTGGACGGGCAGTCCGAGCCGATGGGCCGTGTCGACGAGCCGCCCGTCGGTGAGCACGATGCGACCGAGGTGTTCGGGGACCTGAACGCAGGTGCCGCGCTCGGCAAGGTGCGCCAGCAGGCGGCGGCCCCGGGCGGCGCTGGCGAGGCCGAGGACCTCGGGCGGACTGAGGGCGGTGATCAGCTCGGACCCGATGGACCGCCGGGCGGCCGAGAGGCGTCGGGCGCTGAAACTCGTGACGCAGATCCGGTCCTGCGCGCGAGTCTGCCGGATGAGGGTGACCAGCGGCCTGATCGCCGCGGACTCCTTGACGTCGATGTTGAACCGAGTCTCTGGGAACTCCTCGAGCAGGTCGGCCAGGCGACTGATCGGATCATGTCCGACGCGCGCGTGCTGGACGGTCGACCACGGCGTGCGGCGGATGAGTCCGCGCTGGTCGGTCGTGCGGTCGAGTCGAGAGTCGTGGTGCGCGACGAGGACCCCGTCACTCGTCGCGCGCGCGTCGGTCTCCAGCACCCGGTAGCCCAGCTGCACGGCGTGCCGGAACGCGGTGAGGGAGTTCTCGGGCGCCTCGGCTGCCCCGCCTCGGTGCGCGATCGGCAGGAAGCCATCAAGTCCGAGGAACGTCACGGCGCAAGACTAGGCTCAGCTCAGGCGTGGCTATATCGCCGATAAGCCACATTATGTCATGTCATGTCGAGAGGAGACCGATGGCCCTGGTCGTCTTCGACATCGACGGTGTGCTGGCGGATGTCCGGCATCGGGTCCATCACGTCACGGGGTCGCGTCGGGACTGGGACGCCTTCTTTGCCGGCGCTCCCCTGGACCCGGTCCTGGAGGACGGTCGGCGGATGCTCGCGGCCGAGGTCGCGGCAGGCCGGCGTGCGGCGTACCTCACGGGACGACCGGAGCGATGCCGGGCCGACACCGTCGCGTGGCTGGCTGAGCACGGACTCCCGTCAGGTGAGCTGATCATGCGGCCGGATGTGGATCGGCGTCCGGCGCGGTTGTTCAAGGCCGAGGCGCTCGGAGTGCTGGCGCGCACCTGTGACATCCACCTCGTCGTGGATGACGATCCGCAGGTCGTGGTAACCCTTCGGCAGCACGGCTTCCCGGTGCACCACGCCCGGTGGGCGCGCGAAGATGAGGTGGACGATGTCCTGACGCAGGTGCAGGAGGAGCAGGGCCGCACCTGAGCGATCAGACCCATCCGGCGATCGCGGCCTCACGGGCATCGATGTCCGAGAGGATGGAGCGGGTCACACTGTCGGGCAGGGATTCCTCGTCGCGCATCCGGATGAGCTCATCGCGCTCAGCCGCCAGCATCGAGCGGGCAATCTGCTGGCGACTGGTGCTCATGTCTGCTGAGCCATCCCCTTCGAGCACTCGGGAGGCGCGGGCCGATCGCATCTCCGCGACCTGGCGAAAGGCATCCACCACCGGTGCCGGAAGCGGATGGCCATCGCGATCGGCGTCATCGACGAGCGCGTCAAGACGGTTGAGGGCTGCTCGCGCAAGTCGGGCAGAGACATGGGCGATGAGATCGCGATCGTCATCCGGGGGGAGAGCAAGGCGCCGCGCGAGGGGCGCCAGCGTCGTCGACAGCAGAATCGTCACGGCGATGACGCACATCGTGGCGGCAAGGATGAGCTCGCGTCCGGGGAATGCCGCTCCCCCGGCGACGGTGAGCGGAATCGAGAACGCAGCCATGCCCGAGACGGGTCCGCGTGTGCCTGCCCACGAGATGACGAGCCACTGTCGCCAGCCGAGCCGGGCCCGCCGCGACGACGCCATCATGAGGGCGACGAAAGCGGCACGGGTCGCGATGAGCGTCACGACGAGCACCGGCACGAGGATGAGCAGGGTGCTGCGCTGCATGTCGCTGAGTGACGAGATGGTGGCGGGCAGCTCAAGGCCGAGCAGCATGAAGGCGAACGCCTGCAGCAGGAAGGTCAGGTGCCGCCACGTGTGACCCGACTGGAGCCGACCGCGGAAGGACGTGTCCGAGGTCATGGCGTGCGCGACCATGAGGGCGGCGACGACAATCGACAGGATGCCGGAGCCGTGTGCCTCCTCGGAGATGAGGTAGATCGGGAACGGAGCCATGATGACGAGGGCATTCGCCGCGACACTGTCCCGGCTGCGCCGGATGACCAGGACGAGGATCCAGCCTGCTACCAGTCCGATGAGGACTCCGCCCGCGACGGCCACGAGGAAGGTCACCGTGACGGCCCCGAGTGTTGTCGCGCCAGTGACCGCGACGAGCACGGCGACGCGCAGGAGAGTGAGGCCGGTCCCGTCATTGACGAGGCTCTCCCCCTCAAGAACTGAGACGAGTCGTCGCGGAAGATTCGCACGCTTGGCCACGGCGGAGACCGCTACCGCGTCGGTGGGAGCAAGGATCGCGCCAAGGGCGAATGCACCAGCGAGGGTGAGTCCGGCGATGAGGCTGCTCGCGATGATCGCGACTGCGCCCGTGGTGACGATGACCAGTCCGACAGCCAGCGCCATGATCGGTCGACGAACCTGGCGCAGATCGAGGTACGACGATTGCAGGGCCTCACCGAACACCAGTGGCGCGAGGATGCAGATGAGAATGATCTCTGGATCGGGTGGGGCCTCCGGTCCGATCGGCAGCAGACCGAAGATGAGCCCTGCGACCAGAAGCGGAAGGGCAATGCCGTAGCCGCGCTGGCGGGCGATGAGCGCAATCGAGGCCGCCACCACGCCGGCGATCGCGAACTCCATGGCTGTTGTCATGGCGGCCTACGCGTTCGTGGAAGCAAATGACTCCGGTGCCGGGCAGGAGCAGACCAGGTTGCGGTCGCCGAAGGCGCCGTCAATGCGACGCACCGGTGGCCAGTAGCGATCCCGGCGCAGACTTGACACGGGGTAGGCGGCTTCAGCACGACTGTACGGATGGGTCCAGTCCTGCGTCAGGCACTCCACAGTGTGCGGTGCGTTGCGCAGCGGGTTGTCGTCCACCGACCACTCCCCCGACGCGACTCGGTCGATCTCGGATCGGATCGAGAGCATGGCGTCGCAGAAGCGATCGATTTCAGCGAGGTCCTCGCTCTCAGTCGGCTCCACCATGAGCGTGCCCGCGACCGGGAAGGACATCGTCGGTGCGTGGAAGCCGTAGTCGATGAGCCGCTTGGCCACGTCATCCACCGTGACGCCCGTGGACCGCGTGATCGCGCGCAGGTCGAGGATGCACTCGTGGGCCACGAGTCCGTTGCGTCCGCTGTAGAGGACCGGGAATGCATCACGCAGGCGATGGGCGATGTAGTTGGCGGAGAGGATCGCCACCTGCGTGGCATCCCGCAGGCCCTGCGGGCCCATGAGCTGGATGTACGCCCACGGGATCATGAGAATCCCGGCACTGCCCCATGGAGCACCGCTGACCGGACCCACTCCCCCATCGGTGTGGCCCCGACCGAGGGGACCGGCCTCGGGGCGAAGCGGATGCGAGGGAAGGAACGGTGCGAGGTGGGCACGCACCGCGACCGGACCGACACCCGGACCTCCACCACCGTGGGGAATGCAGAACGTCTTGTGCAGATTGAGATGCGAGACATCGGCGCCGAAGCGTCCTGGCTTGGCGAGTCCGACGAGTGCATTGAGATTTGCGCCATCGACGTACACCTGCCCTCCGGCATCATGAACCATCGCGCAGATCTCGGTGATCTTCTCCTCGAACCCCCCGTGGGTGGACGGGTAGGTCACCATGAGTGCTGCGAGCCGGTCTCGATTCTGGTCG
>CAZLHZ010000123.1:0-6307 GCA_964559285.1 uncultured Actinomycetes bacterium
TCCAAGGCGCTGTGGCTCATCCTCACCGGCCTCGCCGCGCTCACCGGGCTGCTGCCGAACATGACCCTCGGCATCCTCGGTATCGCCGGCATCGTCATCGCGCTCGTCTATCTCTTCGATGTGCGCACCAAGATCATCGCGATCACCGGCGGCCGTCGCTGACACTCGACCGCGGTGGCAGCACCGGGCGGGTCGGCTCCCGCCCGGTCGGCACGATCACGCGCGGCACGACCAATCCCAACCGGCTGCGTCGCTGCGACCGCTGGATGCTGCACGAGCTCTGCCCTCGGCTCCGCGCACTTGACTCGCCACCCCTCGTCGTCGATCTCGGCTACGGTGCCAGCCCGGTGACGACGGTCGAGTGGAGTGATCGACTCCGCCAGCATGTTCGCGACGACATCATCGTCGTCGGCATCGAGATTGATCCGGATCGCGTGGCCGATGCACAGCCGCTCACTCGCCCCGGCCTGACCTTCATCCGTGGCGGATTCGAACTCGCCGGTCGTTCGCCCGTGCTCGTGCGCGCCTTCAATGTCCTGCGGCAGTATGCCGAATCCGAGGTGCAGCCTGCGTGGGCCACGATGCTCCGGCACATGGATCCGCGGGGCATCCTCGTCGAGGGCACGTGCGATGAGATCGGGCGACGGGCCACCTGGATCACGGCGTACGCCGATGACCAGCGCCCCGGCGGCCGAATCGTGCCGCGCACGCTGACCCTCTCGACACACCTCGCATCACTCGAGGCGCCCTCGGAGCTCGCCGAGCGGCTGCCGAAGTGCCTCATCCACCGGCATGTGCCTGGTGAACGCGTGCACACTCTGCTGGCCGCACTGGATCGGGCGTGGGAGCGGTCAGTGGCCATGGCGCCCTTCGGTCCGCGGCAGCGCTGGCTTGCGGCGATGCAGGCTGCGCGTGACGCAGGAGTGCCACTGCTCGATGGACCAGCGCGCTGGCGACTCGGTGAGATCACTGTGCCGTGGGAGGCCGTCGCGCCGGCGACGTAGGCAGGGCACAATGCGCTCGCCGACGTCTCGGTCGGCGATGCTGCTCCACGAGGAGACCCCCATGACCATGACCCTGCATGCTGCCCGCACCATCATCGCTACTGCGCTGGAGCACGGTGCTGCGCACGGAATGAAGCCCCTCACCGTGGTCGTCCTCGACGCGGGTGGGCACGTTGTGGCGGCCGAGCGTCAGGATGGCTCGTCGATCAAGCGCTTCGACATCGCGAACGGCAAGGCCTTCGGGGCCTTGGCGATCGGGATGGGCACACGTGCCCTCATGGCGCGCGCGGAGCAACAGCCGCACTTCATTGCCGCGGTCGGTGCCGCCATCGGTGGTGCGCTGATCCCGGTGCCCGGGGGTGTGCTCATCCTCGATGGCACCGCGGTCATCGGGGCCGTCGGTATTTCGGGAGACACGAGCGATCATGACGAGGATGCGGCCGTGGCCGGCATCATCGCGGCTGGACTCACCGCCCGCGTCGACTGATCCGCGCGCGTGGTGCCGGTGGATCGAGTGACGTCCGCCCCGGCGTGAACAGGCGGCTCAGGACTCGAGGTCGATCCGAATCCTTCGGAAACCCTTGCCCTTGTTCTCCACCTTGAGCACCCGCATCCGCCCCACCATGCGTGTCGACGCGACGTGTGTGCCGCCATCCGCCTGGACATCGAGCCCGTTGATGTCGACGATTCGGACGATCTCGATGTCGGCGGGCAGCAGGTTGGTCGCGGTGCGGATGATGTCGGGGATTGCGAAGGCCTCCGCGCGCGGCAGTGAATAGGCCTCGATCGCGCGATCGGCATCCACCTCGGTGTTGCATGCCGCCTCGACCGCCTCCTTGAAGCCCTCCGGCACCGTCTCGAGATTGAAGTCGAGTCGACCCTCGAGCGGTTCCATGTTGGACCCGGTGACCAGTGCCCCGAAGTCGCGGAACACGACACCGGACAGCAGGTGCAGACCGGAGTGGGTGCGCATGAGCGCGGTGCGCCGCGCATCCTCGATGGCACCTGTCACGCTCGTCCCGACCGGTGGCAGCGGATCACCCTCAGCCGGAATGAGCCACTGGTCATCGCCGCGACGGACGCCCTCGATGCGGGTCTGCACTCCGCCCCACAGCAGCACCCCGTGATCCGGTGGTTGCCCACCGCCACCGGGATAGAAGGCGGAACGATCCAGCACGATCCCCTGCCCAGGATCAACCGCGATCACCGTGGCCGACCACTCGCGCAGGGTGGAGTCGTCGAGCTCGAGGCGCTCGGTGCGCGCCGACTCGCTCGCCATCAGCCCTTGCCCTGATTCGCGACGGCTGCAGCGGCGGCAGCCGCCGCTTCCGGATCGAGGTACTCCCCACCGGGCACGGTCGGTCGCAGCTGCTCGTCGAGGCGGTAGACGAGCGGGATGCCCGTGGGGATGTTGAGTGCAGCGATGTCCGTGTCCGAGATGCCATCGAGATGCTTCACGAGAGCGCGCAGTGAGTTGCCGTGCGCAGCGACGAGCACGGTCTTGCCAGCGCGCAGGTCAGTCACCAGAGCGTCCTGCCAGTAGGGCATCAGCCGGTGCACGACATCCGCGAGGCACTCGGTGGCCGGACGCGCATCGGGCGGCAGTGCGGCGTACCGCGGATCATGAGTCTGCGCGAACTCATCACCCGCATCGATCGGCGGGGGCGGCACATCGTAGGACCGCCGCCACAGCATGAACTGCTCCTCGCCGAACGCCTCGAGCGTCTGCTTCTTGTTCTTGCCCTGCAGCGCGCCGTAGTGCCGCTCGTTGAGCCGCCAGGTGCGCTCGACCGGAATCCAGTGACGATGGCAGGCATCGAGGGCAATGGCCGACGTCCGGATCGCACGTCGCAGGAGCGAGGTGTGCACGACATCGGGGAGTACGCCGCACTCCAGCAGCAGCTCACCCCCGCGACGTGCCTCACCCTCACCCTTGGCGTTGAGGTCAACGTCGACCCACCCGGTGAAGAGGTTGAGGGCATTCCACTCGCTCTCGCCGTGGCGCAGGAGCACGAGCGTGGACGGGGTCGGACCGGGACGTTCCTTCGCGCGCAGATCAGGCATAGTCCGATCCTTGCGCATTCCTCAGTCGCTGTCGGCGATGAGGTGCCGGAAGGCCTCGAGGTTGCCCGTCGGCTCACCGCGCGAGGTGCGCCAGGCCCACTCCTTGCGGATCGCCGTGGCGAAGCCGCGTTCCAGGATCGGGTTGAACGAGGAATCGGCGTACTCCAGCACGGAGCCGAGAATCCGGTCGAGTTCGGCGTCGGTGATGCCGCTGAGCGGCAGGCGACCGGTGAGGTAGACATCGCCGAGGTGGTCGAGGGCGAAGGCGACACCGTAGAGGCGGCGGTTGCGTTCCAGCAGCCAGCGGTAGACGGCCTCGTGGCCCTCATCCGGGTGGCGGGCGATGAAGGCGTTGATCGTCACCGCGTGGTCGCCGACGACGACGGAGGTGGTCGTCAGCCGCTTGTGCTCACCGGGCAGGGTGACGACGAAGGTGCCCGGGGAGGGTTCCTCGTGGTCGAGGCCCGAGGCGGCCAGCCATCGGCGGATCGTCTGGGCGGTCACCTGCGCGGCCGCCGTTGCGGCCGCCGAGTCGTCCCCGCTGCGTGCCGCTGTGCCTGCTGACGAGGGGTCCTCTGCCGCGTGGCTGTCCAGGGGGAGGCCCGACACCTACGCTCCCGCGGCGAGGGCCAGTCGACGACGGGCACGCGCGGCCCGGTAGCTCTCGAGCAGGCCCGCGGCAGTCGCCGACCAGCCGAAGGCCTCAGCATGCTGCCGGGCCCCGAGGGCCAGTTCCTGACGCCGCTGGGGATGGTCGAGGAGGTCGGCGAGCACTCGCGCCCAGTCGGCCGGATCGTGGCCGTCGACGAGGAGGCCGCTGCGGCCATCGGCGACCGCCGTGCGAAGTCCGCCCACGCGGGCAGCGACCACGGGCGTGCCACAGGCCTGGGCCTCGATGGCGACGAGTCCGAAGGACTCCGAGTGCGAGGGGACAACGACCACATCGGCCGCGGAGTACCACTGGGCGAGGAGGGCCCGGTCGGCCGGCGGCTCGAAGCGCACGCGGTCACCGATCCCCAGACTCCGGGCAAGCTCGGACAGCGCCGCCGGCCGGTGCAGTCCGGTGCCGGACAGGCCACCGCAGATGACGATCTGGAGCCGATCGCGCAGGCTCGGATCCCGGGCGATCATGTCGGCCGCGGCGCCGACGAGGACATCGGGGGCCTTGAGCGGCTGGATGCGTCCGACGAAGAGCAGGACGTGGGCATCCGGTGCGACACCGAGTGCGCGACGCGACAGGGCCTGATCCCCGGGGCGGAAGAGGGCGAGGTCGACACCGGGGTGGACCACATCGACCCGCGCTGGATCGGCGCCGTAGAGGTCGATGAGCTGACCGGCCTCATCGTCGGTGTTGGCGATGAGGCGGTCGGAGGCGTCGACGACCTGCTGCTCACCGATGACGCGGGTCTGCGGCTCAGGGGTGTCACCCTCGGCCAGGCCGAGGTTCTTCACCTTCGCCATGGTGTGCATGGTGTGGATGAGCGGCACGCCCCAGCGCTCGGCCGCGATCCAGCCCACCTGGCCGGAGAGCCAGTAGTGCGAGTGGATGAGGTCGTACCACCCCTCGGGGCGGTGGGCTTCGGTGCGCAGGACACCGGCGGTCATCGCACACAACTGGCCGGGCAGGTCCTCCTTGCGCAGTCCCTCGTGCGGCCCTGCCGTGATGTGGCGGACGAGGACTCCGGGTGCGGCGTGCACCAGCGGGGGCAGATCGGAGGACGTGGATCGGGTGAACATCTCGACCTCGACCCCGGCCTGTGCGAGACGGGTGGCGGTCTCCAGCATGTAGACGTTCATGCCGCCGGCATCGCCCGTTCCGGGTTGATCCAGCGGAGAGGTGTGGACCGAGAGCAGGGCGATCCGCCGCGGATTGTCGGAGGGGCGGCCGGAGCCGACATGCAGCACGGTCATCGCCACCTCCTCGGGTTGTCCTGTTGCAGGTCGCGTGGTCGATGCCTGCTCATTGATGCCTGATCCTTGCGGATGGCGACCGAACGCGGGGCGAGTCTCTCGCATTCCTGTGACATCGGCGATTCCCCACAATCCGGACACGTGGACCCCGGCATCGGCGTACCCCGGTCATGCGCCGTTCATGCGCGGGTCGTCAGGAGTCGAACGAGACCTCGACGTAGGGCTCACCGGTCACGATCGTCACGACCCGGCGGGCCACCGAGACCGCGTGATCGGCGTAGCGCTCGTAGTAGCGCGACAGCAGGGTGACATCGATGGCCGCCTCGACGCCGTAGGTCCAGCTCGGCGAGAGCACGATGCGGAACAGTTCGCGGTGGAGCCGGTCGACGGACTCGTCGTGACGGGCAACGTCAGCCGCCAGTTCGACATCGCGGGTGGCGATGACGGCACCTGTCTTGCTCACGATCGCCTCGGCGAGCCCGCCCATCTCCGCGAAGGTGCCGCGCAGCTCCTGGGGAACGGCCGGTCGTGGGTAGCGCAGCCGGGCCTGCTTGGCGACGTGCTCGGCGAGGTCGCCCATGCGCTCCAGCGAGGCCGCAATCCGCAGGGCGCCCACGATGATCCGCAGGTCTGTCGCGACCGGCTGCTGAAGAGCGGTGAGATCGAAGCAGCGCTCCTCGATGTCGGCCGCGATGGCGTCGATGTTCGCGTCGGAGGCGATGACCGCCTCGGCGAGATGGAGATCCGCATCAAGCAGGGACTGCGTGGCCCGGTTCATGGCAGAGCCCACGAGCCTCGTCATCTGGACCAGCGCGTCGCTGATGAAGTCCAACTGCTCTGCGTAGCTCTCTCTCACATCCGCCTCCAGAACCTCGTGTGCACCCCCGAGTCCACGTCGGACTCGGTCCCTGCGACAACCTCGGCGACGGTCCCATCTGACAGGAGGCCGCACAGTGAATGGCAGTTGGCCAGTGGGTGAATCCTCCCATAACAGGGGGCGGTCGGAGCCGCGGACGGACGTCACTCCACGGTGAACGCCCTATTCTCTGGGCGTGGCCATGGCGAGTGCCGGACCGGCGAAATCATCCCCCGGGGGCTCGTCGGCGCGCCCGGGGACGAGCCGCTCGACGGCGATCTCCGACGATGCCCTCAACATTCTCGCGGCTGTCCCATCAGCGTCCGTGATCGTGGGTCGCGGCGGAGTCATCGTGCGGGCGTCGGCGCGCGCAGTCAGTTTGGGTCTGGTGCGGCGCAGTGACATCGCCGTTGCTGAGGTCTCCGGGGCGGTGGACAGGGTCTTTGACGATGCCCAGATCCGCGAGTTCGAG
>CAZLHZ010000124.1:0-6284 GCA_964559285.1 uncultured Actinomycetes bacterium
CTGTTTGATCCCGATATTCACAACGCGGTAGCCGTTGTTCGTCAGGATGATGTCCACCAGGTTCTTGCCGATGTCATGGACATCGCCCTTGACGGTGGCCAGAACAATGGTCCCCTTGCCGGACTCGTCAGACTTCTCCATGTGGGGTTCGAGATGCGCCACCGCCTGCTTCATGACCTCGGCGCTCTGTAGGACGAATGGCAACTGCATCTCACCACTGCCAAAGAGTTCCCCGACAGTCCGCATTCCTGCAAGGAGTGACTCATTGATGATCTCGAGGGCCGGCTTGACCGTGAGCGCCTCATCAAGGTCGGCATCCAGGCCCACGCGCTCACCATCGATGATGCGTCGCTGGAGCCGCTCGAAGAGGGGCAGCCCGGCGAGTTCCTCAGCCTTGGAGCGCGACAGCGCAGTCGACTCGACCCCCTCGAAGAGCTCAAGGAAGCGCTGCAGCGGGTCATAGATCGTGTTTCCGTCGACATCGAAGGTCCGCCGGTCGTAGACCAGATCCAGGGCGACAGCCCGCTGCTCATCGGGAATACGCGCCATAGGGAGGATCTTGGATGCATGCACGATGGCCGAGTCGAGGCCCGCCTCAGTCGCTTCATGAAGGAAGACCGAGTTCAACACCTGACGAGCCGCCGGATTCAACCCGAAGGAGACGTTGGACAGCCCGAGAGTCGTCTGGACCTCAGGGAAATGGCGCTTGACCTCCCGGATGGCCTCCAGAGTCTCGATGGCGTCTCGACGGGTCTCCTCCTGTCCGGTGGCGATGGGGAACGTCAGACAGTCAACGATGACGTCTTCAACCCGCATCCCCCACGTGTCGCGCAGGTCGGTGATGAGCCGGTCTGCGACGCGCACCTTCCACTCAGCGGTGCGGGCCTGCCCTTCTTCATCGATGGTCAGCGCCACGACCGCTGCCCCATGCTCCTTGACCAGGGGCATGATGCGCCGAATCCGTGAATCCGGACCGTCGCCGTCCTCATAGTTCACGGAGTTGACGACGCTGCGGCCGCCAAGCATCTCCAGACCCGCCTCAAGGACCTCTGGTTCCGTCGAATCCAGTACCACCGGCAACGTCGACGCGGTCGCCAAACGGCCGGCGAGATTCCGCATATCCGCAACACCATCGCGACCGACGTAATCAACACACAGATCAAGCAGGTGGGCGCCATCGCGAATCTGGTCGCGGGCGATCTCCACGCAGTCGTCGAATCGACTCTCGAGCATGGCGTCACGGAACGCCTTGGACCCGTTTGCGTTGGTGCGCTCGCCGATGGAGAGGTAAGTCGAATCCTGGCGGAAGGGGACGCTCTGGTAGAGCGACGCAGCCGCCGCCTCCGGCTGCGGGAGGCGAGTTGGAACCTCCCAGCCCGAGACGCGCTCAACGACCGCTCGCAGGTGCTCCGGAGTCGTGCCACAGCAGCCGCCGATGAGCGCGAGTCCATATTCGCGAATGAATGCCTCGTGGGCGTCGGCCAACTCCTGCGGTCCGAGCGGGTAGGAGGCGCCTTCCGCTGTCAGGACCGGCAAGCCTGCGTTCGGCATCACGGTCACCGGGATTCGTGCCTGGCGGCTGAGTGTGCGCAGGTGCTCACTCATTTCTGCGGGACCAGTGGCGCAGTTGAGCCCGATGGCATCGACGCCGAGAGGCTCCAGAGCGGTTAGCGCAGCATTGATCTCGGTGCCGAGAAGCATCGTGCCCGTCGTCTCGACGGTCACCTGGACAAGGACCGGCAGTGCGTGACCCGAACGCCGGATGGCGCGCTGGGCACCGATGACGGCCGCCTTCGCCTGGAGCAGGTCCTGCGCCGTCTCGATCAGCACCGCATGGACGCCACCGGCAACCATGCCGGCCACCTGCTGCTCATAGGCATCGCGCAGGTCGGTGAAACTGGCATGACCGAGTGTCGGCAACTTCGTCCCCGGCCCTACCGACCCCAGGACCCAGCGGGGACGCTCTGAGGTCGACCAATCGGCTGCGACCTCGGCCGCAATCCGGGCACCTGCCTCAGCTAGCTCGAAGATACGGTCCGAGATCCCGTACTCACCCAGATTCGCCAGATTGGCGCCGAATGTATTGGTCTCGATGCAGTCCACGCCGACCGCGAGGTAGGCATCATGCACTCCGCGGACGACGTCGGGCCGGGTGACATTGAGCACCTCGTTGCAGCCCTCGTGTCCCTCGAAGTCGTCCAGGCTCAGGTCCGCGGCTTGGAGCATGGTGCCCATGGCGCCGTCGGCGATGAGAACGCGATGACCGAGAGCGTCACGAAATGCACGCTGGGGTGTCGTAGACATGGTGGCCCATGCTAACCGCCTATTGAGCCGCTAGCGTTAGGCACGGCGGCCAGCGCCCGACGACCTCAGGAGGCGAACGTGATCGAGTACGAGACTCTCCCCGAGCTCGTCGATCCCGTCCTCATTGCGGCATTCGAAGGTTGGAACGATGCCGCCGATTCCGCTACCGGGGTCATCGAGCACCTTCGGGAGGTCTGGGGGGCGACCCTCATTGCGGAGGTCGACCCTGAGGAGTACTACGACTACCAGGTCAATCGGCCGCTCATCTCGGTGGACGAGACCGGCATCCGGAGCCTGACGTGGCCGACCACCTCGGTCTACCGTGTCAGTGTGCCCGGCCTGTCACGGGATCTCGTCCTCGTCCGTGGGATCGAGCCGAGCATGCGCTGGCAGCAGTTCAGCCGTGAGCTGCTGGGCTTGGCCACGGAATTGGGGGTCTCCATGGTCCTCACCGTGGGGGCACTCCTGTCCGACACGCCGCACACGCGTCCGGTCCCCGTGTCGGGAACCACCGCCCATGAGGGCTTGGGTCGGGATCTGGGTCTGGAGCCATCGCGCTACTCGGGCCCCACTGGCATCGTCGGCGTGCTGCAGCACACCTGCAGCCGTCTGGGTATCCCCGCGATGTCCCTGTGGGCGAGCGTTCCGCACTATGTCGCCCAGCCGCCGTGCCCCAAGGCCACGCTGGCCCTCCTGCGACGCATCGAGGATGCTCTGGACATCTCCATCCCGCTCGGTGACCTCGTCGAAGAGAGTCGCGCGTGGGAGGCCGGGGTCGATGAACTCGCGGGGGAAGACGACGAGGTCGCCGACTACGTGCGTCAACTCGAGGACGCCCGGGACACGACGGAACTTCCCGAGGCCAGCGGTGAGGCCATTGCCCGCGAGTTTGAGCGCTACCTGCGCCGCCGCTCGACTGACTGACGGACCACACGCTCGACGGGTCAGCGTGACCGCAGCTGTCGGTAGAGGTTCGCCAGCGCTGCCGTGGACCCATCGAGGTCAGCAGCCGCATCTCCCCCAAGGTCAGCCAGGATGACTCCGGCGAGGGTTTTGCCCAATTCGACTCCCCACTGGTCGAACGGCCCGATGCCCCATACGGCACCCTGAACGAACACGGAGTGCTCGTAGAGCGCAAGGAGTGCCCCCAGAGACGAAGCATCGAGTCGTTGCGCCATGAGGAATGTGGATGGTCGATTGCCAGGCATCACCTTGTGCGGGACCAGCCAGTCCGGCGTCCCAGTCGCGGCAACCTCCTCGGCGGTGCGACCGAAGGCCATGACCGATGCCTGAGCCAGTGCGTGCGCGACAAGAATGTCCTGTTGACGTTGATGCGGAGTCGACGTCTGCGCGAACGCGATGACGTCACAGTCAACGACACTCGTGCCCTGGTGGATCAGCTGATAGAACGAGTGCTGACCGTTCGTGCCGGGCTCCCCCCACAGGATCGCTCCCGTGTCGTAACTCACGCTCGAGCCATCAAGCCGGACTCTCTTGCCGTTGCTCTCCATCGCGAGCTGCTGAAGGTACGCCGGAAGCAAGGCCAGATCATGCGCGTAGGGCAGCACAGCGTGGGTGGGAACACTGAGGAAGTTCCGATTCCACACGGCGAGCAGTCCCAGGAGGATGGGCAGGTTCGACTCCATGGGCGCACTTCTGAAGTGAGTGTCCATCGCGTGGAAACCGGCGAGGAACTCGGCGAAACGCTCCGGTCCGATCGCGACCATGACACTCAGTCCGATCGCGGAGGTTACTGAGTAGCGACCGCCCACCCAGTCCCAGAAGCCGAACGTGTTGTGCTCATCAATGCCGAAGTCGCTAACGGCCGGCAGGTTTGTCGACACAGCGGCGAAGTGGCGAGACACAGCACTCTCCCCGAGTGCACCGACGATCCAGTCCCGAGCCAGCCAAGCGTTGGTCATCGTCTCCTGAGTTGTGATCGTCTTGGAGCTGATGATGACGAGGGTGCGGGCGGGATCCAGATCAGCAGTTGCCTCGCTGAAGTCAGCCGGGTCGACGTTCGAGACGAAACGTACGGTGAGGTTCGACGAGGCCTCGGCCCGTAATGCGCGAGTCACCATCGACGGGCCAAGGTCGGACCCACCGATGCCGATGTTGACCAGCGCCGAGATGCTCTGCCCATTCGCACCGCGCCACGATCCATCACGGACCTGTTCAGCGAAGGCTGCCATGCGCCCGAGAACCTCATGAACGAGTGGCAGAACCTCCGTCTCCCCCACCCTTGGTTGCCAGCTCTGGTCCCGCTCCGGGACACGGAGCGCGGTGTGCAGGACGGGCCGATCCTCGGTGACGTTGATGCGCTCACCGGCAAACATTGCGTCCCGCTGCGATTCCACCCCGGTCTCTCGGGCAAGTTGGATCAGCAGCGACAGGCAACGGTCATCAATCCGCTGCTTGCTGAAGTCGACATGCCAGCCGGCGGCGCTGCGGGTGAAGTGCTCTGCCCGATGAGGGTCTCTGCTGAAGAGCTCACGCAGGGACAGTGATCCCAACCCCGCGTCCCGGTGTTGAGCAAGAGCCATCCACGCCTGTGTGGACGAGGGATCAATCGCGCGGATCACGGATCCTCCACATCACCCGAGTGCGATGCCGAGCAGGCTGTCCGCGGCGTCGCGGATGACGTCAGGAGCGGCTGCATCTCGACCATGCCCCGCCAGCGCCTGCTCACACCACCGATCGATCGCCGCGAGAGCGAGCGGGGCGTTCAGGTCGTCACTGAGGACCTCGCGCATGCGATCCAGCACTGGTGCCGCCTCAGGGCCCGCACCAAGGACCGTCGCTCGCCGCCACAGGGCAAGGCGCTCCCGCGCCGCAGCAAGACCAGCCTCCGTCCACTCCCAATCAGACCGGTAGTGGTGGGCCAGAAGGGCGAGTCGAATGGCCATGGGGTCCTCACCCGCCTGACGCAGACGAGAGACGAACACCAGATTCCCGCGGGACTTGCTCATCTTGTGTCCGTCGAGCGCGACCATCCCGGCGTGGACATAGGACCGGGCGAATGGCCACTCCCCCGACAGCACCTGCGCCTGTGACGCGCACATCTGATGGTGCGGGAAGATCAGGTCGCTCCCGCCACCCTGAACGTCGAAGGCCATGCCGATGTGCTCTACGGCGATGGCGACGCACTCGATGTGCCACCCCGGACGACCTCGCCCCAGCGACGACTCCCACGAGGGCTCGCCGTCCCGGGCCGCGAGCCATACGAGCGGGTCCAGCGGGTGACGCTTGCCGTCCCGGTGCGGATCACCGCCCCGCTCCGCAAAGATCTCGATCATGGTCGACTCATCAAGGCGACACACGCTGCCGAATCGCTCATCGCTGGCAACATCGAAGTAGAGATCGCCGTCGACGGCGTACACAGCCCCACGTTCCTTGAGTGTCTCGATGTAGCGCACGATCGTCGGCATCGCCTCAACGACACCGAGATAGTCGCGGGGGGGAAGGACCCTCAGGGCCTCCATGTCGCCACGGAAGAGTGCCGTCTCGCGCTGAGCAATCGTCTGCCAGTCCTGCCCGGTCTCGACGGCGCGAACAAGGAGCGGGTCATCCACATCGGTGATGTTCTGGACGTAGTGCACGTCGTGTCCAGCATCGCGCCACGCGCGATTCAGCAGGTCGAAGGCGACGTAGGTCGCCGCATGACCCATGTGGGTGGCGTCATAGGGCGTGATCCCGCAGACATACATGCGAGCCGTGGGTCCCGGTGCGGTCGGCAGAACAGCCCCCGCTGCCGTGTCCATGAGTCGCACCGCCGGACCACGTCCCGGCAGGACAGGAACCTCCGCGGCAGACCAGGTCACCGGCCGACCCTACCGCTGCGATGCCCGACAGATCAGAAGGCCGGCCAGGGCAGCGGTGGCCACTCCTCCCCCGGAACCGGGAACGCGCGCTCCCGCAGCAGTCGATGCAGGCGCAGGCCGGTGCGCTGCGTGCCATGCACGACCTGCCGGCGGTGACGC
>CAZLHZ010000125.1:0-6283 GCA_964559285.1 uncultured Actinomycetes bacterium
CTGGGCCTGGGTCAGGGCCGGGATGTGCAGTCCACCGGGACGGGCTTCATGCCGAACAGCGTGGTCGAGCTGTATGTCGACCCGAAGGTCGCTGGTGCCGGTGGCCGATCGGGGGTGTCCCGGTCGAAGGGCACCTATGTCGGGACCCTTCGCACGGATAAGAACGGCACGTTCAACGGGACCGCGACCCTGCCGGGTGGGATCTCGGTGGGGGTGCATGACCTGCAGGCCGTGGGTGTGACCCGGGGCAACCTGCCCCGCGCCCTGACCTTGGGTGTGAAGGTCGCCACCACCCCAGGTGCGGTCCGTGACCTCGCGGTAGATCGGGCGACGTCCAAGGGCAAGGTCTTCCTCGCGTGGAAGACACCGAAGGACGATGGTGGTTCGCCGGTGGCGCGCTACCAGGTGGCCTACCGCTATGTGCTGGCCTCAGCGTGGGTGCGTGAACCGAATGCGACATCGACGAAGGCGGCGATCAAGGGGCTGATCCCGGGGTGCCGGTATGACGTGCGGGTCCGGGCGGTCAACGGTCCCGGTGCGGGTGCGTGGTCAAAGGTCACGGTCGCAGTCCCGGCCCCGGGCCGGATGCGGCTGCCCTCCGGTGACCTGCGCTGCCTCGTGCAGTAGCCGCGGTGCCCAACCGCTGATCCACCTCACGCGCGGTGGGGAAGGGCCAATCATCGGCCCTTCCCCACCGCACGTCTGTTCACCCGCCCGGTCGTGTCCGGTGGGCCAGCGTCGCGGGCGCACCCCTCGGCATAGGCTGGCGCGGGGCTGCTAGCTCAATCGGCAGAGCAGCGGACTTTTAATCCGCGGGTTCCGGGTTCGAGCCCCGGGCGGCCCACCCCCGGATTGTGCAGTTCCGGCTGATCCTTGACGGATTGGCTTCGGCTGATCCGGCTGCTCGACCCAACCGTGTGGTCGCGGAACGCGCCCCGTCAGCGACCACACCGTTCCGTCGAGCCGGGTGCGGGCCGGGCAGGGATGAGCTGGGGGGCGAGCCGGCCGCCTCACCTGACAGAACAGCTACGCGTCGATGTCCCGGATGCTCTTCACCGCGAGCACGGTGATGCCGACCACGAGCATCATCACCCAGAGCCCGAGGAGCACCGGCCTGATGCTCGTCCGTTCCGCCACCACTCCGGTCGCGAGCATGAAGAGCGGCGGCAGCGCATAGAACAGAGCTGTCTGGATTCCGTAAACCCGCCCCTGTGCATCGGCATCGACTCGACGTTGCACCACCGTGTTCATGAGTGGCTGCATCGGCCCCCACGCCAAACCGATGGCGAATCCTGCGGCCACGAGGATGGGAAGCGAGGGCAGCAGGGCGATGGGCAGGAAGAACAGCATCGTGCCCATCAGCACCGCACGGGTGATCGTGATGCGCGTGAAGCGCTTCGCCAGCCAGCCATATCCGAACGCGCCAAGAATCGTTCCAGCGGACAGCGCGGCCAGCACCAGCCCAAGCGACTGGGGCTGGTCAATGAGTTCGAAGTACGCCGGAAGCAACACAGCCTCAGTCGGCAGATAGATGGAACCGAGAATTGTGATGGCGAGGATCAGTGCTCGGAGCGCGTGGTCGCTCCAGATGATCTGCAGCCCAAGGACGGCGTTCTGCCACGCAGAGGGATGGGCTTCGCCCGCCTCTTCACGCGCAGCCTTGGCATCTTGACCGGCATCCCCGACACGGAGGAACCACACCAGGATGGCCGACAGAATGAAGAGTAAGCACGGAACCCAGAAGGCTGAGGTCGCACCGAGCGTGGCGATGAGGAGTGAGCCGACAAGTGGGCCGATGACCCACCCGACACTGAACACCCCCTCGTGGATCCCGTTGAGCCGAGTGACAGATGTCCCGCTGGCTGCGGCGACATCTGGAATCAACGCCTTGCGTGCGGTGTACCCCGCTGGATCGAACACCGCTCCGAGCATCGCGAGCGCGATGATCCACGGCAGGGTCAGATCGGTGACGAGAGCCACGAGGGGAATGGCGGCGACCGACACGGCCGACAGCAGGTCGGAGATGATGCTGACGACGCGCCTGCCGAAGTGATCGACGGCCCACCCCGACAGTGGTGCAGCAAGGACTCCAGGCAGGGCGGAGATGGCCGCCACGATTCCCGCGGCAGCGACCGACCCAGTGCGATTGAGGACCAGCCACGGGACGGCGATCGTGACCACACCGTTGGACATTCCGGACAGGAGATTCGGGACCTCCAGGAGTGCCAGCGGACCCCGCCGTACGACGTTGCCCACGCCCGCTCCTTCGAAGTCACCGCTGCCAGATCATGGTGAGCCTATGCGGGACACCGATCGTGCGACATCAACCCTGTCAGGTGGGCTTGAGTCCCGTCCAGGTGATGGCGGGACCGGGCCCGGCAGCATCTCGTGCCGCCACCACGCACGTGTAGCTCGTCTTGGCCACGAGCGACCTCACGGTGATGCTCGTTGCGTTGGCAGTGCCGGTTGCAGTGCGCGTGGCTTTGCCACGTGCACTGCACGTCGCGGTGTAGCCGACCAAGCCGCCGCCTCCTGACGCTGGTGCGGAGAACCGCAGGGTGACAGAGCCCTTGCCTACTGTCGCCGCACCCTTCTTCGGCGCGGCCGGCGCCGGACCGAATCGCACCTGCAGCGGCACAGACCCCTTGCTGCTGGGACCGATGATCCGCAGCGGACGCACTGCCGAGGTCACCTTGACTCCAGCACGGCCCTGAAACCCCATCTCAGCCCGACCTGGAATCGCGTCGATGGAGTCCTCAAGATCGGCGAACTCAGCCTCACCGCCCTCTGGCAGCACCATGCTCGACATGTCGAGGTCCTCATCATCGACGCCGACGTCCTCGGGCCAGGTCCATGTGCATCCGCCATCAGTCGAGCGAATCAGCCTGGTTCCACTGAGTGGATTGACCACGGTGCCGATAAGCGAGCGATCAGCATCGCGTGCGATCGATGTGATGTACGCCGGCTGCTTGGCCAGTGCCGATGCTGCGGAGGTGCACATCGCCCAGGTCCTGCCGTCACTGCTGACCAGGGATCCAGCATTGGTGGCGCCGTTCGGTCCAAGGTAGGCCCTCAGTTGCCCGTCCAGGTAGTCGATGAGTGAAATGACACCGACAGTCGATGTCGCAGTCGTGATGATGGCCTGCGCTGTTGTGCTCGCAGCCGCCATCGTGCATCCACGCAGAGCTGAAGCGCCCGACCGGCCAGTGAAGAGCGCCACGAATCCGCCATCGGGCGCGATTGACACCGAAGGTGTGCCGACGCCCCCGGCACTCCACCCGCAAGCGGTGTCATCGACCGAGGTGAATGTCGCACCACCCGTGACGGACAGCATCAGGGACAGGCTGCCCGCGGAGTTGACAACCACGTAGACCCGGTCGCCGAAAGCAGCCATGGCAATCGGCTCGCCAGGTTGGACCTCGTCACTGGCCTTCGACCATGTCGCTCCACCATCACTCGACCAGAGTGAGAACGCCTCCAACATGACGTCATAGTCGGAGAGATAGAGGCGACCGTCGTCGGTCATGGCCAGACCTCGTGGCTCAACCGAAGCGGGCACCCGTGTCATCCGCCGGAATGTCGCACCCGCATCCGTTGAGGAAAAGAGACCGAGCACGGTGATAGCGCCCTGATATCCCCCCATGATGACGCGATCACCATTGCGGTACGTCGGAACCGCGACGCTGTCACGCAGCGGAATCCCACGCCCGGCGTTGCTCCACGTGCCCTTTGACCCTGTCGACCACGAGTAGGCGAAGACCCCAGCCTGCGAGGCCAGCCACGCAGTGTCGGCGTACATCGTCATCGTCGTCGGTGTCTCGTAGTAGCCCTGCGAGAAGATCCCAACGGAGCCGACTCCGGACATCTGGCCTTCGGTCCACGCACCGAACGTCTGGGACTGTGGGTCATAGACAGCACGCGCGAAGCAGCCGTCCTCGGTGACCAGCAGCACCTTCGTCCCACTGATTGCTCCGCGCGCGAATCCGGCCGGATCGTCAACGCATGCCGGCACTTCCTCGGTGATCTCGGTGTCACCGTCGTAGAGCGTGAGTCCGGTGCCACCGCCGACCACCACACGATCCGGATTCAGCGGGTCGGCGGCGGCGTAGAGACTGCCGCGTCCCATGTCGCACGACTCCGGCCACATGCCGTCGGGATTGAAGGTCCATGTCGCGCCGCGATTGCTGCTGATGGCGTACGCCGGATTCGAATCGCTCTGCGTCTTCTGCACGAGTGCATACAGGGTGTCGGCGTGGTCAACGGGGGACCAGCACAGGCCGGTGACAGCACCGTTGTCGTAGCTTGACGCTGTCGGCAGGGTCTTCACCGTGGACCACGTGATACCGCCGTCACTGCTGCGGATGATGTCGGCGCCGGCCCCGTCGGCTGCCACGATGACGTAGTCGCTCGTTCCGGCACCGGGCAGGATGGTGAGGGCGCCGGACCAGCCGGAGAACTGCAGCAGCACCGGATCCTTGCCGGCACCGCTCGGGGTCACCTTGTCTATCGGGCGAATGAGGACCCACCCGTCGGAGGTGAGCTTGAAGACCCCGCGATCGTCACCGCCGAAGATCGTGCCGTCGGGAGCGGCGATGACGGAGGTCAGTGTTCCGGCCGTGCCGGTGGTCTCGCGTGCGGCACTGAGACCCGGGGCTGTCGCGGGCGCCACCGCGGGCACAGCCGCCGCCGAGATCGTCGGCCGCTCGGCCGCCGCCACCGGACTGAGCCCGACTGCCATCGCTGCGGCAACCGCCGCGACGATCGCCGTACCGGTCGCGAGAATGCACGTCTGCGTCGTACGAGAAGTGGTCGTCCCCACGTCGGCAGGGTAGCCAAAGCCGTGCCCGGTTGCCGCCTGTTGACCGAGCGCTCGCCATCCGCGCGCCCGCCCCCGCGGGATCTGGGCGCCGATCTAGGGTGGCGGCCATGCGACTAAGTGTGTGGTGCAGCATGGCGCGGCCCTGGCCCGAGATCCTGCGCACGGTGCAGTACGCCGAATCCACGGGCTGGCAGACCTGCTACGTCTATGACCACTTCATGCCGAACACACCGGACGGTGCTCCCGCGGACGGGCCGGTGCTTGAGGGATGGACCGTGCTGTCAGCCCTGGCCGCCGTGACATCGCGCATCCGCCTCGGGACGATGGTGCTCGGCGCGACCTACCGCCATCCGGCAGTGCTGGCGAACATGGCCGCGACCCTCGACCACATCAGCGACGGGCGTCTCATCCTCGGCATGGGTGCTGGCTGGCAGGTCAACGAGCATGCGGCGTACGGCATCGACTTGCCCGCACCTCGCGAACTGCTCGACCGCTTCGAGGAGACCTGCGCGGTGCTCACCAGTCTGCTCAGTCAGCCGCGCACAACATTCCACGGGACACACATCACCATCACGGACGCACCCTGCGACCCCAAGCCGCTGCAGCAGCCACTGCCGCTGCTCATCGGGGGTCGTGGCGAGAAACGCACGATGCGCATCGCCGCGACCTACGCTGACATCTGGAACGCATGGACGTCACCGGACACACTGCGTCACAAGCAGCAGGTGCTCAACGCGCACTGCGCGGACATCGGTCGTGATCCATCGCTCATCTCACGCTCGACTCAGGCGATGGTCGAGCTCACCGACCGACCAACGTCGTCGCCGATGGATCTTGATTCGCGCTTGCCGCGCATCACAGGCACCGTCGAGCAGGTCACCGAGGTGCTGAGGGAGTACGCCGACGCCGGTGCCGATGAGTTCCTGATCCCCGACTTCGACGCGCGGCCTCTCGACGAGCATCTCGACATGCTCGAGGTGCTCCGTCGCGAGGTGGCACCTGCGCTCATGTGAGCGCGTCGGCCGGTGACTGCTACAGGTCAGGGGTGGACCCGAGGCGGGAACCGAGCCCCGAGCCGCCGAGGGCACCGCGCGGATCAATGTCGGCAATGTCCAGTGCCGGGGTGTCCTCGCCCCACTTGCGCAGGGTGGACTCGATTGTCCGTCGGGCTCGATCGAGGGTGCGGGCGACCATCCGCTTGGTTGCCCACTCCTGCTCGCGCCGGCGCAATTCCGCCTCGATCGCCTCGATCTGAGCGGGGCTGGCGGTGAGTCCGAAGGCCGCCTGCACGCCGGAGCGGCAGTCAATGCGGTAGTCGTGACCACGACGCACGAAGGTCCCGGGCTTGGACTGCATTCCATTCTTGAGGTCGACGAGGGCGATGACGAACGACGTGACCGGGCGGAAGGCTGTCTCGCGCGGGACCATGGGCGGGCGCTGCAGCGGGGGACCGAGCCACCACGG
>CAZLHZ010000126.1:0-528 GCA_964559285.1 uncultured Actinomycetes bacterium
ATGCCGCTGAAGAAGAGGATGATCGTCGCCAGCAGCGCCCCGGCTGCACCGAGCAGGTTGGCGTTGCGGGCGGTCTTCGGGCTGGACAGCCCCTTGAGCGCGAGGATGAAGAGGACGGCAGCCACGAGGTTGCCGATCTGGACCCAGGTCGGAGTCATCGGTCGCCACCTTCCTGAGTTGCAGCAGACTTCTTCGGCTTGAACATCTCTAGCATCCGGTCAGTCACCACGAACCCGCCGACGAGGTTGATGGCCCCGAGCAGGATCGCGATGACACCGAGAATGGTCTGGGCCAGGCTCTCCGAGGAGCCGGTGACGGTGATACCGCCGATGAGCACGATGCCGTGCGGGTGGCGTTCCCACAGGGCACGGGTGCGTTCGAGCGCGCCGACGTTGAGGTGCTGGGCCTCGTCGACGAGCACGAGGTACGGCCGGCCACGGAACTGCACCTCGAGGAGCCGTTCGAGGTTGTCGAGGGTGCCGTCCACCGGGGACGTCAGCACGAGGTCGAGCAGGCCGCGCACGAACG
>CAZLHZ010000126.1:538-6281 GCA_964559285.1 uncultured Actinomycetes bacterium
CGTGAGCAGCGCGACGCCGTCCATCAGTCAGGCTCTCCTTCCTCGTCAGGCGAGCGCGTCGAGCGCGCTCTGGCTGCGGACCTCACCGTTGAGCACCACGGCGCAGCCGTCGATGATCTCGTCGTTGACGTCAGCCGCGATCCGGCCCTCGCTGGTCATCAGGGCGACGACCGCGTGCACATTCATGGAGTAGAGCTGGCTGGCGTGGACCGGAAGCTGGCTCGCCACGTCCTTGGCGCCCCACACGAGGGCACCGCCGATGCTCACTTCCTCGCCTGCCAGCGATCCTTCGACGTTGCCTCCGGTCTCGCTCGCGAGGTCGACCACGACCGAGCCGGAACGCATGCCTTCGACCATCGCTCGGGTGACGAGCAGCGGCGCGGCGCGCCCGGGCACGGCAGCCGTCGTGATGACGCAGTCGGCATCGGCGATGAAGGGGGCGAGCAGGTCGCGCTGGCGAGCAGCCCGCTCCTCCGTCATCTCGCGCGCATATCCGCCGCCGCCCTCAAGGGCTTCCAGATCCAGCGTGATGAAGGTGGCGCCCATGGAGCGGACCTCGTCGGCACTTGCCGGTCGGACGTCGTACGCCGACACCTTCGCACCCAGGCGCTTGGCCGTCGCAATCGCCTGCAGGCCCGCGACACCGGCTCCGAGGACGAGGACCTTCGCGGGCTGCACCGTGCCCGCAGCGGTCATGAAGAGCGGGAAGAACTTCGGGAGTCGATCAGCGGCGACGAGGGCTGCGCGATATCCCGCCACGAGCGCCTGCGAGGTGAGCGCATCCATGGATTGGGCGCGTGAGATGCGCGGCAGCAGGTCGAAGGACAGGGCCGTGACCTTCGCATCACGGGCCGCCTTCACGGTCTCCAGATCCGAGATCGGCTGGAGGAACGAGATGGCGATCGCCCCGGCACGCAGGCGTGCCACCCGCGCGGGATCAAGGGGCCGCACACTGGCGATGGCATCCGCGTGGGCGAAGGCCTCATCGATCCTTTCGTTCGGGATCACGTCGGCGCCGGCCGCGGCATAGTCCGCATCCGTGGCATACGAGCCAGCCCCCGCGCCCGACTGAATCGACACGTCCAGCCCCAGTGAGCGGAACTTCGCGACCGTTCCCGGCACGAGAGCGACGCGCTTCTCACCGGCCCGGGTCTCCGCAGGGACGAGGAGCCTCATCTGACCTCCACCCGATGTGCGACGCCGATTGCGCCTATCACGCAGGTGCGCAGGCTAGCGTGAGTGCGTGCGCACCGCATGGGCAAGGTCCCGCTCCGCAGTTGTCGGCCGCCTGCACCCCGAGGGGTTTCACGGCACCGGGGTGACCCGGTCCTTCTTCGAGGGGTGGTACGTCAAGCTGGTCTCGGCAGATCTGACTGAACGCTGGGCGATCATCCCGGGCCTGTTCCTCGGTCAGGCCGGAGGCGATGAGGCCTTCGTGCAGGTGCTCGATGGAGCGACCGGACGGTCGTGGTACCTCCCCTATCCGGTCGAGTCCTTCACGGCCGCCGAGGGCAGATTCGATGTCCACGTTGGGCCGAATCACTTCAGTGCGTCAGGGGTGCACCTCGACCTCCCCGATGGACTGCCCAGTGGGGACCTGAGCTTCACGTCAGCATTGGATCCGTGGCCGACCAGCCTGACCTCCCCGGGGATCATGGGGTGGTACGCCTGGGTTCCGTTCATGGAGTGCTACCACGGTGTCTGTTCCTTCGGACACGACCTCGCGGGTGACTTGAGCATTGAGGGTCGAACCGCACACTTCGATGGCGGTCGCGGCTACCTCGAGAAGGACTGGGGTCGTGCGTTCCCCGGTGGCTACGTCTGGCTCCACACGAACCATGTCCGGAACGCTCCCGGTGTCAGCCTCATCGCATCCGTCGCCCTCATCCCGTGGCTGCGCGGCGAGTTCCGCGGGTTCATCGTCGGACTGCGCACCCCGCAGGGGCTGCGCCGATGGGCGACCTACACCGGTGCCCGCGAGGAACTGCTCGAGGTCGACGAGACGCATGTGCGCTGGACGCTCACGGGTCGCGACGGGCGGCTGTCGCTGGTGGCCGAGCGTCGCGCGGGAGCGCTCCTGCACGCACCCGTCAGGACCGAGATGCACCGTCGCGTCGAGGAGACACTCGACGCCATCGTGCACATCAGACTCGAGGATCCGGACGGGACAGTTGTCCTCGACAGCGTGGGTGAGGCCGCGGGTCTGGAGGTCCACGGCGACCTCGATCGGCTCTTCGCCGCTGGCGCCCGCTGACAGCCGCTGACACGCGACGGCGGTCGCCAGCAGGTGCTGCCGGCCGCTAGGTGAGATCGGCGACGATCCCCTTGCCGATGACGACGATGCCTCCGTCACTGACGGTGTAGAGCTCAGCATCGCGTTCGAGGTCGACACCGATCTGTGCCCCATCGGGGACGACGACGTTCTTGTCGAGGATCGCGCGACGCACCACGGCATTGCGGCCGACACGAACCCCGGGCATGAGAACGCTTCCCTCGACGTACGCACCCGAGGAGACGACGACATCGTGCGAGATGACGGACTGGCGGGCATGGGCACCGGACACGATGGATCCGGACCCGACGATCGACTCATGGGCCGTTCCCCCCTCGACGAACTTTGCCGGTGGGAGCGGCTCGAGGTTGGTGAGGATCGGCCAGCGCCGGTTGTAGAGATTGAAGATCGGATGCACCGACACCAGATCCATATGCGCATCGTGGTAGGTGTCAAGCGTCCCGACATCACGCCAGTAGCCACGATCCCGCTCCGTCGCTCCTGGCACCTCGTTGAGCGCGAAGTCGTAGACATTGGCCAGTCCCTGCTGCGTGAGCATCGGAAGGATGTTTCCGCCCATGTCGTGCACGGATGCAGGATCCGCGGCATCAGCCCGCAGTGCCTCGATGAGGACATCCGTGGTGAAGACGTAGTTCCCCATGGAGGCGAAGGACTCACTCGGTGACCCTGGGATCGCGGGCGGATCCAGTGGCTTCTCCAGGAATCGGGCGATGCCCACTCCGTCGGGAGCTGTCTCGATGACTCCGAACCTGTCGGCCTCAGCGCGCGGCACGCGGATCCCCGCGACGGTCACTCCCGCTCCATGCTCAATGTGATGCATCACCATCTGCATGGGGTCCATCCGATAGACGTGGTCCGCCCCGAAGACGATGACGTAGTCCGGCTTCTCGTCATGGATGAGATTGAGACTTTGGAAGATCGCATCGGCGCTACCGGTGTACCACCTCGGACCAAGACGCTGCTGGGCCGGGACGGGTGTGACGTAATCCCCGAGGATGGTCGACATCCGCCAGGTCGTCGTCACATGTCGATCGAGCGAGTGGGACTTGTACTGCGTGAGAACGCAGACGCGACGCAGCCCCGCGTTGATGAGATTCGACAGGACGAAATCGATGAGCCGATAGGAGCCCCCGAAAGGCACCGCCGGCTTGGCCCGATCGGCCGTGAGGGGCATGAGTCGCTTGCCCTCGCCACCAGCCAGGACGATTCCGAGCACATGCGGACCTGTGCGCACATCAACGAGCCTAACCGTAGGCTGCCCCTGTGCGCATCGGCTTGCTGACACGGGAATGGCCGCCTGAGGTCTACGGCGGGGCCGGGGTCCACGTCGACTACCTCGTGCGCGAGCTCCGCAGGCTCGTCGATGTCGATGTGCACTGCTTCGGTGCCAGCCGGGACGGTGCCCATGGACATGGCGTTCCGCCATCGCTGGAGTCCGCTAATCCGGCGCTGCAGACGATGGGAGTGGACCTGGAAATGGTGCAGGCCACGGCCGGAGTCGACCTGCTGCACTCACACACGTGGTACGCCAACTTCGCCGGGCAGGTCGGCTCTCTGCTGCACGGCGTACCCCATGTGCTGACCGCACACTCACTCGAACCTCGACGGCCGTGGAAGGCTGAGCAGCTCGGCGGCGGATTCCGTGTGTCCTCCTGGGTCGAGCGCACTGCCTATGCAGATGCCGCTGCCGTCATCGCGGTGAGCGACGGCATGCGAGCCGACATCCTTGATGTCTACCCCGATGTGGATCCGGCGTGCGTGCATGTCGTACACAACGGCGTTGACACACAGGCCTACTGCCCCGATCCGGCAACCGATGCATTGCATGCCTACGGCATCGATCCGCATCGCCCCTACGTGCTCTTCGTCGGACGCATCACGCGACAGAAGGGCATCATCCACCTGCTGCGCGCCGCGCTGGATGTCAACGATGACGTGGCGCTGGTCTTGTGCGCGAGCGCTCCCGACACCCCGGAGATCAGCGCCGAGACGGATGCGGCGGTTGCGGCTGTGCGGGCAGCACGCGGGCCTGACTCCGTCGTGTGGATCCGCGAGCACCTGCCACGGCCAGCGGTAGTGCAGCTGCTCACCCACGCACTCGCCTTCGTCTGCCCCTCGGTCTACGAGCCGCTCGGCATCGTCAACCTCGAGGCAATGGCGTGCGAGACCGCCGTTGTGGCGAGTGCGGTCGGTGGCATCCCCGAGGTCGTCATCGACGGGGTCACCGGCATCCTCGTGGCGTACGACGCACACCAGCCCTCCCTCCTCGAGTCCGGAATCGCGGCCGGCATCAATCGCCTTGCAGCCAATCCGGACCTGGCGCGGTCGATGGGTCAGGCCGGTCGCATGCGCGCGGTTGAGCACTTCGGCTGGGATGCGATCGCGCAGCGCACCCTCGCGGTCTACGAGTCGGTGCTGTGAACGACCATCATCCGCTCGGACCGGACCTCGTTGCTGCCCCCGGTGCGGAAGGCCGCACTGGTCGTCCACGACCACTCGGCTACGTCGCCTACCTCACCGCGGCCACGCTCTTCGCCATCAACGGGACCAACCTCAAGGCGCTGCTCGACACGGGGATCAGCGCCGAGCGACTCGTCCAGGTCCGCATCACCGGGGCGTTCCTCATTCTCCTCATCGCGGTTGCCGTCACCCGGCCGCGCGCCCTGCGTCTGCGACGCGCCGAGATCCCGTGGATTCTTGCCTACGGTGCGGTCGGGGTGTCGCTCACGCAGTACCTCTACTTCATCTCCCTGCAGGTCCTACCTGTCGGCGTGGCTCTCGTCATCGAGTTCACGGCGCCGTTCATGGTGGCGCTGTGGGTGCGCTTCGCCATGCACCAGAGAGTCAACGGCCGGGTCTGGTTCGGCATGCTGGTGGCCATCCCCGGCCTGGTTCTTGTCGCCCAGGTCTGGAAGGGCTTCAGTGTCAACGCAATCGGGGTGTTGGCGGCGTTCGGTGCAGCAGCTGCCCTTGCGCTGTACTACCTCGTGGGCGAACGCTTGCAGACTCGTCCGGAGCCGCGGGACTCCATGTCGCTCACCATGTGGGCGATGGGCGCGGCCGCGCTCTTCTGGGCGATTGCCCAACCCGTGTGGAGTTTCCCGTGGCAGGACCTCAGCGGGCAGGGATTCCCCTTCGGAGCTGACGGCCCAGCGGTCCCGATCCCGGTCCTCGCCGGGTGGATGGTCATTCTCGGCACCGTGGTTCCGTTCTTCCTTGCCACCACGGCTCTGCGCTATATCTCGGCGGCACAGGTGTCCACCATCGGGATGGTCGAGCCGCTCATCGCATCCGCGGTCGCGTGGGTTGCCCTCGGCCAAGTGCTGGCCCCGACGCAGATCCTTGGCGGCGTCATCGTGCTCGTCGGCGTCTACATCGCGGAGCGCTCACGATGAGCACTGCCGGGGTCGACGGCGAAGGGCTCATGAACGCTCCGGTGCGGCGAGCCGA
>CAZLHZ010000127.1:0-358 GCA_964559285.1 uncultured Actinomycetes bacterium
GGGCGACCTTCCGCATCGGCGTCGGCGCCGCCTTCCGTCGCGGCGGGGTCGTCGAGCCCCTTCCCGGAGCCGGCCGGGAAACGGGCGGCGAGCGTTTCGGGGGTGCTGCGTGCGAGATCGGATTCCACGGGATCGACGTTCACCGCGAGGCGGATCGGCGTCGGGGCCTTTCCGTCGTCACCCGCCGGGAACTCGATCCGCCACGTACCCGCGCGGTCGAGCGTCTCGGTGCGGATCTCGAAACGGCGTTCCTTGTTCGGAACGGCCAACGCGTCGAGTTCCTTGATCGGGCGGCCGTTGTGGAGGAGCGTCGCCTTCTTGGCGTTGGATTCGATTTCGCCGCGCCACGAACCGCCGA
>CAZLHZ010000127.1:463-2188 GCA_964559285.1 uncultured Actinomycetes bacterium
CGCGACTGGCGGTGGTGGCCACCAAAATGACGCGACCCGAACCGTAGGTGCGTTCGAGGACCGCCGGATGCGGGGCGCCACCGTCGGCTTTGCGGGCAACGAAGCGTGCGTAGGTGGTGACGGTGCCGTCGTCGAGCGGAGTCAGCGTCAGGATGCGGCGGAACGGGATCGACGGGAGGATCGCGCGGACCCTTTCGTCGCTGAAGTAGCGCAACGGCCCGCGTTCGCCGTTCACGAGAGCGAACTCGTAGCCCGCGTCGGTGGAGTCGTCGGTTCCGATCGGGACGCCGAGCTGCGCGGGCAGGAGTCCCTTGCCGTCGCGGACGAGGGCGGCGTCGATCTGCGGTCCTTTGAAACGGTCGCCGGCGAAAACGAGCAAGCCGCCGCCGCGCGCGACGAACGCTTCGAGGTCGTCTCCGCGGCGCGGAGAGAGGCGGCCTACGTCGGCGAGCACGACGAGCGACGTCTTCGACAGATCCGCGCGTTCGAAGCCGGTCTCGTCGTCGAGGACGACGCCGAACGCTCCGCGGCGGTCTTCGCCGCCCGTCGGGTCGAGCGCGGCTTCGAGGAAGAAGGCGGAGCCGTCTCCGCGATCCGCGCTCAGTGCGCCGTCGACGATACGGGTTTCCACGCGGTCTTGGACGACGACCGAAAGCGCCCGGCGGTTGTCGTTCTCGAGGGCGTCGGTGACGAAGCGGGCTTCGACCAAGTGGGGGCCCGTCTCGGAGAACGTGTGACGGAAGTCGACGACGGCTTCCTTGCCGGGTTCGATGGTGTCGATGGTCGTCGCGTCGCCGCCCGCGTCGGCCCCGTCGACCGAGAAGTTCACGACGCCGCCCGCGGGGCGCGTTCCGAAGTTGCGTACGGCGACCGAGAAGCGTGTCGGGCGGCCGACTTGCGCCAACTTCGACGCCATCGTGATCGATGTCACCGCGAGGTTGTCGGCGACGCCCTTGCCGCAGGGGACCAGCGTGAGGGTCGCCCCCTTCGCCTTGATCGCCGCGACGAGACCGTCGAACGCCTTGCCGCCTTCGTCGCCGCCCGGAGATAGTGCCGATTTCTGCAGATCGGTGAAGAGGACCACTTCGGCGCCCTTCGGGAGGGCGTCGAGTTTCGCCACGACGGTGCGGAGCGCACCGGAAAGGTCCGTCGCCGCATCACCGATTTCGAGGCGCTCGAGTTCGGCGTCGATGCGCCCGAGATCGGAGTCACGGCTGAGACGGAGCGCCGCCGGGCTTCCCGCGGTCACCAACGTCACCGTGTCGCCGCGCTCGGAGCGCAGGTCGCGCACCAAGCCGCGTGCGCGGTCGAGCGCGCGGCGAAACGGGGTTTCGCCCGTCGATTCACGGAACGCCATGCTGAACGACGTGTCGACGACGAGGACCACCTCGCGACGTTCTTCCGGTCCGCCGAGCAGCCCGGCTTTTTCGAGTCGCGGTTCGGCCAACGCCAAGATGAGCATCAAGACCGCGGCGACTCGAAGGAGAAGCAACAACAGATCTTCGAGGCGCACGCGTCGCTGCTGCTTCTTCACCGCCCGCATGAGGAATTCCATCGCGCCCCATTCGACGCGCTGCGAGCGCTGTCGCGTGAGAAGATGGATCAGGATGGGGACCGCGGCCGCGGCCAACCATCCGAGCATGGCGGGTAGTCCGAACATCAGCGTGTCGTGAGGCGGCGCGCGAGGTACGACGCGAGCGCGGTTCCCGGGTCCTGGCCGGTGTC
>CAZLHZ010000127.1:2198-3000 GCA_964559285.1 uncultured Actinomycetes bacterium
GAGGAGGTGGTCGACGCCCGCGGCGAGACAGCGCGCGCGGATGTCGTTCGTGAAGGCGGACATCTCCGCGAGGTACGCCTCGCGAAGGGCGCGCGCGTCGACGGTGACGGGGAGCGGTCCGGCTTCGAGCGCTTCGAACCGCGTCATGCGGTCGAAGGGAAAGTTCAGTTCGTCGGGGTCGAGCACGTGCATCACGATCGCGTCGTGGCCGCGTTGGGCGACGCGCGCCAAGCCTTCGAGCACCTTCGTGCGATCGTCGAAGAGATCCGAAAGGATCACGACGAGCGAGCGGTGCCGCACCTTCGCCGCGAGTTCTTCGAAGAGGGCGCCGAGGTCGGTGCCCGACGCGGCGTCGGCGGGTTGCGCGTCGGCCAAAGCCGTCGCGATTTCATGCACGTGGCCTTCGCCGTTCTTCGGCGGGATGAACTTCGTGTCCTTGTGCGCCCACAACGCGAGCGCCACGAGGTCGCGCGCGTCGGAGACGAGTTTCGCGAGCGAGGCCGCGACGAGTTTCGCGTAGCGCAACTTCGACGGTCGCGAGCCGTCGCCCGGCGCGTACGCCATGCTGCGGCTCGTGTCGACCACGAGGTACGCCTTCACGTTGGTTTCTTCTTCGTACTCGCGCACGTAGAAGCGGTCTTTCTTCGCGAAGACCTTCCAGTCGAGGCGTCGCAGGTCGTCGCCCGCCGCGTATTCGCGATGTTGACGGAATTCGACCGACGATCCCTTGAAGGGGGAATCGTGGCGTCCCGTGACGAATCCTTCGACGACTTTGCGCGCCGCCAGTTCAAGTCCGGCAACG
>CAZLHZ010000127.1:3010-6266 GCA_964559285.1 uncultured Actinomycetes bacterium
CGGTCGAGGACCGCCGGGTCGAGAACGTCGCCCTGCGTCGACATGCGCTCAGCCGACGGCACGGTCCGCTTCGGCGCGCGGGATCGTTTCGAGGAGTTGGTCGATGATCCAGTCGGAATCGCGCTTCTGCGCCTGGGCTCCGTAGGAGAGCAGGATGCGGTGACGCAGAACGGGCTTCGCCACGGCGCGGATGTCGGCGCCGGAGACGTAGGTGCGTCCGTGGAGGACGGCGTGGGCCTTCGCGGCGAGAACGAGATATTGGCTGGCGCGCGGTCCGGCGCCCCATTCGACGTTCTGTTTCACGAAGTCCGGAGCGTCGGGCCCGTCCTTGCGCGTGCGGCGTGCGAACTCTGCACGATGCGGAGCTCTTCATCCGCGTTCGGATAGCCGACCTTCACGAGGAACATGAAGCGGTCGAGCTGCGCTTCGGGGAGGCTGTAGGTGCCTTCCTGTTCGATCGGGTTTTGCGTCGCGAGGACGAAGAACGGATCGGGCAGATCGTGGCGCTTTCCGCCGACCGTCACTTGGCGCTCCTGCATCGCTTCGAGCAGCGCGGCTTGGGTCTTCGGCGGGGTGCGGTTGATTTCGTCGGCCAACACCACGTTGGCGAAGACCGGGCCTTCGACGAACTTGAAGGAGCGGGTGCCCGTGGCCTTGTCTTCTTGAATCACTTCCGTGCCGGTGATGTCGCTCGGCATGAGGTCCGGGGTGAACTGGACCCGCTTGAACGACAGCGTCATGGTCTTCGAGAGGGTGGAGACCATGAGGGTCTTCGCCAGGCCGGGCACGCCTTCGAGGAGGCAGTGGCCCTTCGCGAAGATCGCCATCAGCAGCTGGTCGAGGACGTCGTCCTGGCCGACGATCACCTTCCCGATTTCCGCCTTGAGGTCGCGGAACGCTGCGCCGAGTCGTTGAACGGTTGCCAGATCGCCGGTTTCAGTCATGGAAATGATTTCCCCAAGGGTCGCCGATGGGGGTTCATCGTACCTACGCGGGCACCACGGAACCCGCTCCACCCCCTCATGAAACGAAGCAGGCCGCCTCGCGCGACGGCGAAGCGGCCCGTTCTCCCGCGCGGCCCGAAGGCGCGTGCGGCGATGAGGTGGGGTCAGCCCTTGCGGGCGAGACAGGTCACCTTGAGCGTGACGCCGAAGCGGCGCTGATCGGCGTCGATCGCGACGAACCGGCTAACCTCGTCGATGTCGACGGCGGTGGAGCAGGTCGTGCGGGCCGTTTCATTGGCTTGCCGCCGAGCGTCTTCGAACCCTTGCGTCGAGGTCCCGCGGACCTCGATCTCTATGATTGACATGCTTTTCTATTTCCTATCCGTACGAAGCTCTTTATCGGCCTCTCTACGGATCGACTTGACTTTCTCTCTGAAGACTATCCCCGGTACGGACCGGAAAACGAAAAACTCCCCGCAAAACGCGTGTTAAGGCGTGCGTCCCGGGCTGGGTTCGGTGGGTACACCGAAATATCGGTGATTTCCCGCGGGGCGAACCGCCTGCGCGGCGGGAGGTTCGGGCAAAACCGGGGGCCGATTTCGGGCCGCCGCGACGATTCTTCGACCCTTCGAACTATTTCGGAGGGGCCGGCGTCGGACGGGTCGTCGGGCGGATGATTTCCGCGCCGGGGGGGCCGTACCCCTGCGCCTGCAGCTGCCGACGGACGAGTTCCGGGTTCTTCTGCAGTTCCCGGGCGAGCGTCTGCAGGCGTTCCTGTTCCTTGAGCGCCGCCTTCTTCTCGTCGAGGAGGCGGTTTTCCTGGTCCTTCATCCGGCGATATTCGGAGTTCGCCGGGTAGACCACGCCGACCGCGACGATCAAACCCAACGCGAAAAGGGCGATCAGGATGAGCACCAGCGGCGCCTCATCCCGGTCCTGCGCGGCGATCGTCGGCTCGGATTCCGTCATCGGGGTCGGAGTCTATACGAACGTGGGCGTTCAGCGCCACCCGTAATGGGCGGCGTCGCCGAGTTCTTCTTCGATCCGCAGCAGCTGGTTGTACTTCGCGATGCGATCGGTGCGGCAGAGCGACCCCGTCTTGATCTGCCCGGCGTTGAGCGCCACCGCGATGTCCGCGATCGTCGTGTCTTCCGACTCGCCCGATCGGTGGCTGATGATCGTGCCGTACCGGGTGCGGCGGGCCATCTCCACGGTTTCGAAGGTCTCGGTCAGGGTGCCGATCTGGTTGATCTTCACCAGAATGGCGTTCGCGACCCCGCGATCGATGCCCTGCTTCAATCGGGCGGCGTTCGTGACGAACAGGTCGTCGCCGACCAGCTGCACTTTCCCGCCGAGCGCCCGGGTGATTTTCTCCCAACCCGCCCAGTCGTCCTCGTGGAGGGGGTCTTCGATCGACCGGATCGGGTACTTCGAACACCAGTCCGCGTAGAGGGCGACCATTTCGTCGACCGTCTTCGTGCCGGCCCCGGACTTCTTGAAGACGTACTTCCCGTCGGAGAACAACTCGGAAGCCGCGCAATCCAAGGCGATTTCGATCTGTTTTCCCGGGGTGAAGCCCGACGCGGAGATGGCTTCCATGAGGAGGTCGAGGGCTTCGACGTCCGACTTCAGATTCGGGGCGAACCCGCCCTCGTCGCCGACGGAGGTCGCCATCTTTCGGGACTTCAGGATCTTCTTCAGGTTGTGGAACACTTCCGCGCCCCACCGCAGGGCTTCCCGGAACGACGGCGCCCCGGTCGGCATGATCATGTATTCCTGGAAGTCGACCGTGTTGTCCGCATGGGCGCCGCCGTTGATGACGTTCATCATCGGGAAGGGCAGCACGCGGGCGTTCGCCCCGCCGAGGTAGCGCCAAAGGGGCATTCCGTAGGCGGCCGCCGCCGCGTGGGCCGTCGCCGTCGAGCACGCGAGGATGGCGTTCGCCCCGAGACGCGCCTTGTTGGGGGTGCCGTCCAACTGGTTCATCACCCGGTCGATCTCGTTCTGGTCGGACGCGTCCTTGCCGATCAACGCCGGCGCGATCGTTTCCGTGACGTGTTCGACCGCCTTCAGAACCCCCTTGCCGAGGTAGCGGGAACCGCCGTCCCGGAGTTCCACCGCTTCGTGCGCGCCGGTCGACGCCCCCGAGGGGACGATGCTGCGCCCGACCGCTCCGCCGTCGAGCCGAACTTCGGCCTCGACCGTCGGATTTCCACGGGAATCGATGACTTCGCGGGCCTTCACGTCCTTGATGCGCAGCATGCTCGGTGTCTCCGGCTCCCGTTATGTCAGGAGTCTCCCGTGCCCGCAAA
>CAZLHZ010000128.1:0-3475 GCA_964559285.1 uncultured Actinomycetes bacterium
CCTGTATTAATCGCAACCAATTGAGCAGAGGTTAGTGGATCATCGAAATTGGAAACCTGCGTGGAGCTTAGAGCACCCACTTGCGCGGTTGTCAGCGCTGCTACCTGAACGCTGTCCAGTGCCTTGACTTGGGTGCCCTGGAACGCGGCCAGTTGCAAGCTGCTCATAGCTCTCAAGTCACCACTCTCAATACCACCGATTTGACTGCTGGTCATTGCGCTCACCTGATCGGACGTCAGGGCAGCGATCTGTGTACTGAACATCAGACCGATGTTGGCTGAAGAAATCGCCCTCAGATCCCGAGTTTCAAACGAGGCCACCTGTCGCGTAGTTAGTGCCTGCAGCTGCGAACTCTCCAGTGCCGAAACCTGTTGAGTGGAAAGCGCTACCACTTGTGCAGAGTCGAGGCCAACGATATCAGTGCCCAACGCAACGATCTGCGCCGAACTCAGACTGATGATTTGCGCTGTCGAGAAGCTCTGGATCTGTGCACTGCTCACAGCAGCCAGTTGATCGCTGGTTACCCCAGACAAATCTCGGGTTTCAATCGCGCTCAATTGATCGCTACTCAGCGTTGCAAAATTCGCGCTTGAAATAGCCGGTATGTGATCCGTGCGGAGCGCGGCCATTTGGGCAGTTCCAAGCCCATCCAGCTGGGTACTTGTCAGCACCCCGACGCTCGCCGATGTCAAAGCGGCAATGTCGCGAGTTTCGATAGCCGAAATTTGACGGCTGCTTAGCGCGTTTACCTTAGCCGATTCAAGCCCCTGCACCTGCGCCGTGGTCAGCGCAACCAGCTGATCGCTACTTAGTACGGCAATGTCCTCTGTCTGAAGAGCGTTTACTTGCGCACTTGAAAGAACAGCGATTTGACCAGTGGTCAGTGCAGCGACCTGCGTACTCGTGAGCGCCGCAACGTTGCTCGACCCAAAAACTGCCAGATCCCTAGTCTCGATCGCCACAACTTGGGCGGTCAGCAGCGCCTGCAACTGGGCGCTTCCGATTGCCTGCATCTGCTCTGTAGTAAGCGCGACAACCTGAGCCGATGACAGCCCGACTACGTCCGTGTCCAGCGCAACGATCTGAGCTGATGAGAACTTGCTTATCTGGAGGGTCGTGAAGCCCGACAACTGCGTGCTCAACAAAGCCCCTACCTGCACAGAGCTAATTGCCACAAAATCTTGTGTCTCTATCGCCGACAGCTGATTGGGGGTGAAGGCCGCAAAATTTGCGCTGCTGATAGCAGCGATTTGTGTGCTGGTCAGTCCAGCAACCTGGCTGAAACGAGTAAATCCGAGCTCGTTCTCATATGTCAACGCCTGCAACTGGGCGCTTGACATCGCTGCAATACTCTCCGACGAGACAGCCGAGATATCGTGCGTCTCGATAGCTCGAATCTGACTTGAAGTGAGTGCCACGAATTGTGCGCTGGTCAATGCTTCCACCTGCGCCGAGGCCAACGCAACAATCTGCGCAGAGCCAAGGCCAACAACATCGCTGCCCAAAGCGATAATCTGTGCAGAACTAAGTTTATTGATCTGCGCGGTCGTAAAGCCTCCCACCTGCGCACTGCTCAAAGCAGATATCTGAGAATCGACAATCCCGGACAGATCGCGCGTCTCTATCGCGCCCAGCTGAATCGTGTTGAGCGAGACAAAATTGTCGCTGGAAATTGCACCGATTTGCGCACTACCAAGAGCCACCACTTGAGCGGAGCCAAGTCCATCCAGCTGTACGCTCGTCAGCACCGAAATATTTGCTGAAGTCAATGCAGCAATATCGCGGGTTTCAATCGTCGATAACTGCTGGCTGCTGAGCGCAGCCACTTGAGATGAGCCTAGCGCCTGTACCTGGGCCGTAGTCAGCGCCACCATTTGCGCGCTGGTCAGCACTGCCACATCTTCAGACTCCAACGCACCGACTTGCGTGCTGGTCAAGGACACGATTTGCGCGGTGCTGAGCGCTGGTACCTGGGCGCTACTGAGCGCGGCGATATTGGCAGATCCAATGAGCACCAGATCTCGCGTTTCAATGACCGCAACTTGAGCGGTTTGCAGAGCGAGAAGCTGCGTACTTCCCAGCGCCTGCACATGCTCAGTCGTCAGCGCGACTACTTGCGCTGAGGTCAAGCCGACTACGTCGGTTCCCAGCGCAACGATCTGCGACGATGCGAAGCGTGCTACCTGAGCCGTCGTGAACCCTGGCAATTGAGAACTCAGTAACGCACCTATCTGCACGGACGTCAAGCCAGCCAGATCTCTAGTCTCTATGGTGCTGAATTGACTTTGCGCTAGCGCTGCAATACTGTCGCTGCTGATTGCAGAGATCTGCGTCGACGTAAATGGTACGAGCGTCGGAACTGCCTTCCAGACTTCCGGAAGGAGCGCAGCTACCTGAGCCGACGTCAACGCCGCGATCTGCGCATCCGTCGCTCCCTGTAGGCCCTCTGAACTAATCGCGCGGATTTGCGTTGAACTTAGCGCGGGCACTTGTGAGGTCTGGATAGCGCGAACGTCCGCGCTATCCAGCAAGGCCATTGCGCTGCTTGATACGGCGATGATATCAGCCGACTCGATAGCAGCGATCTGCGACGACATCATTTTGGCGAAATCACTAGCCTCGATAGATCCGATTTGCTCTGAACTAAATGCCACGATCTGCTGCGTCTGCAATGACATGACTTGAGACGACGTCAATGCAGCGACCTGAGCTGACTGCAGTCCAGGCAGTGCTTGCGTTTTGATAGATCCCACCGCTTCGCCATCAACTTGTGAGATCTGCTGACCGGTGAAAGCGGCAATGTCTGCGCTATCCAGCGCTGCAATTTGCGCTGTTTGCAAGTATTGAATGTTAGCCGGTGAAATGGCCTGGATCTGTGACGAATTTAGTGCAGCAAAGCTTTCCGGATTGATGTCCGTGACGTTCGATCCTAACGCACTTATTTGAGCACTGGTCAGGGCTTGAGCCTGTGTGCTCGTCAGCGCCGAGATACTTTCCGGCTCGAGGTAAGCAATATCCGACGACTCAATCGCCTGTACCTGCGACGAGCCCAGTCCCTGCAACTGTGCCGACGTCAGGCTCTGCACCTGCGCCGACGTCAATGCCGCAATCTGCGACGACTCCAGTCCCACCAGGTCGCCCGCCTCGATCGCCCTGATCTGGGTCGAGTTCAGCAACGCCACCTGCGAGGACGACAGTCCAGCCAGATCCGCGCTATCCAGCGCCACCAGCTGATCCACCGTAATGCCCGATATATCCCGCGACTCAATCGCCCGCACCTGTACCGAGCTCAGCAGCGCAAAGTTCGACGGCGCAATCGCACCCACCTGAGCTGCGCTCAACGCGCCAATCTGCGACTCCTGCAATGCCGTCACCTGCGAAGACAGCAGCGCAGTCACGTTCTGATCGGTGAGGCTACCGATATCCGACGACTCAATCGCCTGTACCTGCGACGAGCCCAGTCCCTGCAACTGTG
>CAZLHZ010000128.1:3575-5528 GCA_964559285.1 uncultured Actinomycetes bacterium
AAGTTCGACGGCGCAATCGCACCCACCTGAGCTGCGCTCAACGCGCCAATCTGCGTACTGAGCAAAGCAACCACTTGCGCGGATCGCATTGCGGCCACTGTTGCGTTTGAGAGTGCCGTCAATTGTGAAGCAGTCAGACCAGTAACAGCAGCACTGCTGATCGTGGCCACTTGCTCTGAAGACATCGCGCCAATTTGTGCTGTCAGGAGTGCCGAGATGTCTGCACTATCAAGACCCGCTATCTGGGCTGAACGAATGCTGGACACATCTCTAGTCTCTATTGCCTGCAGCTGTCCTGCAGACATTCCCGAAAAACTTGCGTTATCGAGCGCCGTTATTTGCGTGCCCGTGAGCGCAGTAATCTGGGCCGCCTGAAGACCTTGAATTTGCGCTGAACCGATGACGGAAATTTGCGACGTGCCCAGCTGAGCCACGTCGCGGGTTTCGATCGACCCCAGCTGAACCGAGGTCAAGCCGGCAAATTGAGCCGAACCCAGTGATGCAATTTGGGATGCACTCAACGCAATAATCTGGTCTGCGTTCAGCCCTTTGATGTCGGCAGACGTGATCGCACCCAGCTGAGTAGCAGACAGTCTGACAAGATCTCTAGTTTCAATTTGAGCCAGCTGATTGCCGGTGAATGCGCTTATTTGACTCGTGGTCAATGCGCTGATCTGCGAGGTATTTATTGCGGCTATCTGATCTGCCTGGAAACCTGCCAGCGCTGACGTCGACAAAGCACTCAATTGTGAGTTGGTGAATGCCGATATTTGCGCTGTCGCCAGGGCTTGCATCGCTGCCGATGTAATGGCATTGATCTGCGCTTGCTTTAATCCAGCGATATCGCGCTTTTCGATCGCAGCCACCTGATCACCTGAAAGCACACTGATCTGGCTACTTGTCAGTGCACCGATCTGCGCAGTGTTGAGGGCGATGATCTGATCGGTCTGAAGGCTTCGTGTGCTGGCGTCACTGATTGCCGCATGTTGCGCACCCGTCATTCGGGCAAAATCGGTCGCATTAATCGCGGCGATCTGAGCGCCACTCAATGCTGCGATCTGACGCGTACTGAATCCCGCAAATTGCGAGGCATTTAAAGACGTAACTTGTCCCTCCGTCAGGCCGGCTATCGATGCCGACGATATGGCGGCTATCTGCGAGGTGGTGAGGCCTCCAACCTGCGCAGTGCTCAAAGCGCGTACACTGGCCGAACCCAGTGACGCAATCTGCTGAGTCTTCAATCCGGCGAGATCTCGTGCTTTGATAGCGCTTAACTGGTTAGTATCAAACTGCGCTATTTGGGAGGCACCAAGGCTTCCCACCTGCGTCGCATTCATTGCAGCGATCTGTTCCGTCGTCAGGCTGGCAATATCACCGCTTTCGATCGCCAAAAGCTGCTGCGTGTTGAGGCTTGCAAAGTCTTTTGCTTCTATTGCCGCAAGCTGAGCACCACTAAACAAAGCGATCTGCAAGGTAGACAGTCCCGCCATCTGGCTTTGCTGAAGCGCTGCTAGCTGGTCCGTCTGTAGTCCAGACAATGACGCAGACGCAATCGCAGCGACTTGCGACGTGCTCAAGCCAGCGATTTGCGCTGTTCCAAGGGACCTGACACCAGCCGATGACATCGCCCTAATCTGAGCAGTCTTAAGTGCTGCAACATCTCGACCCTCGATGGCTGCGATTTGCTCGGTTGAAAGCTGCGCAACCTGACTTGCAGACAAACTTCCGACCTGTGCTGCCGATAATGCGACGATCTGCTCCGTCGTCAGCGCCGCCATATTTGCACTGCTGATGGCGCCGAGCTGTGTAGTACCCACTGCTGCCATGTCTTTAGCATCGAGGGCAGCGATCTGAGCGGAGTTCAATGCAACGATCTGGTTTGTTGCCAGACCTGCGACTTGGTTTGCGGTCAATGCCGCGATCTGCTCCGTGGTCAGCCCCGCCAACGAGCCC
>CAZLHZ010000128.1:5538-6250 GCA_964559285.1 uncultured Actinomycetes bacterium
GACTGCCGCTATCTGCGAGGAGGCAAAGGCGGCTATTTGAGCCGTCCCAAATGACTGGATGTCTGCAGAGGTGAGCACGCGGATTTGGTTGGTTCTCAAGCCCGCGATATCTCGTATTTCTATGGCCGCCAACTGATCGGAGGTGAGCTCACCAATCTGCGCGTTGCTGAGCGACCCCAGCTGCAGTGTGCTTAGTGCGGCAATTTGCTCTGTCGTCAGACTCGCAATGTCGCGGCTCTCAATCGCATTCAGCTGCCCTGTGTTCAATCGCGCAAATTCCGCGGTTCTGACCGCTGCGATCTGTGCTCCGGCCAGCGCAGTAATTTGCGCTGCTGACAGCGCGGCGACTTGTCCTGTGTGAAGGGCAGACAGTTGTTCCGTCTGAAACCCAGCCACTGCTGCTGTGGTAAGCGCGTTGATCTGCGCAGAAACCATGACGCCGAGTTGGGCGGTGCTCAGCGCCGCGAGCCCGGCCGAACCGAGGCGAGCTACCTGCGCAGCCTTGAGTCCCGACACTTCCTTGTGCCTGAACGATGAGAGCTGCACGGTATCGAGCGCACCAAATTGAGCGGTGCTCAAAGCACCGAGCTGCGCTGCGACCATCGAAGCCACCTGCTCGGTAGTCAGCGACCTGATATCTACTGAATCAATAGCGGCTAGTTGCGCCGTGTTCAGGCGCGCAAAATCCGCAGTTTCAAGCGCAGCGATCTGC
>CAZLHZ010000129.1:0-6238 GCA_964559285.1 uncultured Actinomycetes bacterium
CAGATGGGGGCCGTTACGGGCGGGAACTTTCCGCGGGTGCGGCGACCACCGGGAGTTGTCCGCGCGGAAGCGGACCCGGTGGGGGCTGGGTGAGGGACACCGTGAGGACTCCTGGGTCAGGGCTCACCGCCCATCCGCGCGACCGGAGCATGGCACGCATCCGCTCATTGCTCACCTGCACGTAGGCCGCTGCCTGGGCGAACCCGAGCTCGCGCGCCAACTCCACGAGCTGGTCGAGCAGCACCGACCCGATCCCCCGGCCCTGGTAGGCATCCTCGACGAGCAGGGCGATCTCGCACCGCCCGCCACCGGCCGCATCGCCGGCCGCCCCGCCAACCGCACCGCCCACCCCGCCAACCCCGCCCACCCCACCGGCAACCCCACCAATGACACCACCAACCGCACCACCCGCCACCCCACCGCCCACCCCGCCACTCGGCTGCTCCGGAAACACATTGCCGATCCCGACGATCTGCCCACCGACAAGCACGACAAGAGCCGCACCCCGGTGACCACCGGTGAGGCGCCGCAGGTTCTCCTCCCGCCACTGGCTCATCGGCTGGAAGTAGCGCTGGAACCGCGATGCCTCAGAACTGCGCTCGTGGAGCGCGCGCACCCCGTCTGCATCCTCGGGCCGGGCCAGCCGGAGGAGCACCGGCAGCCCGGAAGCCGTCGTCAGCAGCCACGCGGGCGGATCGTCACCGCGCACCCGCGCCAGCGCCCCGGTGAGTCGCAGCAGCGCGGAGGCCCGGGCCCGCTCGACGCGGGTGAACGGCACCCCCGACCGCCGCAGGACGACGTGCGTATCCGACGTCCACTGCAGACGCATCACGGAAGCCGACGCGTCCTCCCCGACCGCCGCCGAGGTCACCTCCCACGAGTCGGCGAGCACGAGGTGGGCCACCGTGAGCGGGGCCAGGGCCGGCCGCAGCGCGACATCGGCGGCCGCGTCGAGCACCCGCGTCGCGACATCCTCGGCGTCGGCGGGCCGGCCGGGCAGGACGATGACCTGCTCCGCCACCGCACTCAACGCGTCAGCCAGCCCCATCGCATCGACCGCGGTCGGCACCTCGAGGGTCATGTCGAGCACCTGCCGCCCGTCCCCGCGGTCGCCGGAGAGCAGCAGCGGCACCGAGGCGTGGACGAGGGCCAGCACCCGCATGAGGCGCGAGACCGCGGCAGGGGTGTCGGCGACCGACACGCGAACCCGCCAGAAGGCCGTCGGCGTTCCCGCGGGAACGCCCGCCGGATCGATGGCCGCGAGCGACTCCAGCAGCCGCGCGGCCAGTCCCAGCCAGCGCCGCTCATCGACCTGCTCGGGGGCCACCGGGGCCAGCATCGACAGTCCGATGCCGAGCGCAATGACATGGAGGACGGCCGCCGAGTCGTCAACGAGCTCATCGACCGCGCCGCCGGAGCGCAACTGGGCCAGCACCCGCGACACCGCCGCCCAGCGCAGGGTGAGCCGCTCACGAACGACGGCGGCCAGATCTGGGTCGTACGCCGCAAGCGAGAGCCCCTGCAGCTCGCGGGGGTCCCAGCTGGATCCGGGCTGGCCGAGGGCCTCGCGGGCGACCTCGAGCAGGACCCGCAGGGGCGGGGTGTCGCCGGCATCGGCCTGCTGGGCGAGTCGCTGCGGGTTCGGGGGGAAGGGCAGGGTGGCGATGACCTCGGCGAGCAGGGCGGTGCGGTCGTCGGCGACCTCCTCGACCTCACGACGGCGTACGCCGGCAGCCTCAGCGATGCGGCGGCGGCTGGCCGCCGCGATCCCGTCCTCGAGCAGGACCCGAGCCGCTGCCGCCAGGATCGCGTCGCGGTCAGGCTCGGTCATCGCGAGCCGAGCCCGGCGAGCGCGGCCGCGATGCGGCCACGCAGGTCGACGAGGACGGCAGCCTCCTCATCGCGGGGGATTGTCCGCACGATGAGCGCCCGCGGTCCGGCTCGGTCGGCGACGAGGTGGTCGAGGGCGCGATCGACACCGCCGCTGGCGGGATCACCACCACCAACGGCGAGATCACCCCCACCGGCCGCACCCCCCACCGTCACGCACTCGACACCGGTGAGTGCCGCAGCCAGATCACGACCGTGGGGCGTACCGAAGACCCGCTCGAATCCGGGCAGCCCCGCCTGCTCGAGCTGGGAGAAGATCCCACCGCCGTCGTTGTCGACGATGACCAGGACGAGGTCGGGCCGGCGCTCCACCTCCGGTGCGAGCAGGCCGTTGCGGTCATAGAGCGCGGTGAGGTCGCCAATGAGGGCGTACGTCGTCCCGGACTCGTCCTCCCACTGGGCGACGGCCACCCCCCACGCGGTCGACACCACCCCGTCGATGCCGGAGGTCCCGCGATTGGCGACGATCTGCGCGGCCGTCGCCGCTCCCAGACTCTCGACATGGCGGGCCGACCACGAAGGCCCCACGACGATGACGTCGTTCTCCCCCGCCCGCCGCAGGACCGAGCGCGCGACATGCAGGCCGGTGATCCGGCCGGCGGCCTCGAGGTCGTCGAGGAGCGACCCGACCTCACCGGCGGCGATCATGTCGGCCGCGAGCCAGGTCGGCAGCCACTCCTCATCGATGTCGAACGAGTCCTCATCCTGAGGCGGCAGGGGCACGGTGCCGACGACGACATCCGCGGTGCGGGTCGGATCGGCGGCCCGCTGACCCGGACGCGGATCGACCGCGAGGTGATAGCGCGCCCGGCGGATGAGGGCGAGGACGGACCGGCTGAGCCCGAGGTGGCCGACGGTGAGCACGAGCTCGGGGGTGTGCGCATCGACGAAGGCCGGATCAGCCAGCAGGAGCGATCCATGCTGCAGGGAGGTCTCGACCCCGGCGGCATTGGCCGAGGGCTCGACGATGACCGGCCAGCCGAGGGCATCGGAGAGCTCATCGATCATCGACACGGCCTCGGGGTCGACGCCGTCGCCGACGAGGACGACCCCGCGACCGGGCACGATGCCGCGGTCGAAGTAGTCCATCATGAGGTCGTCGATCGGCTGCCCGACGAATCCGCTCATCCGCGCATCGATCGTCCACGGGGCGCCGCTGGACCGGCCCTCGAGCGGCTCCACCCAGTCACCCTCCGACGGCACGAGCGGCTCGGCGAAGGCGCAGTTGAGGTGGACCGGCCCCGGATCGGTGACATCGCAGGCGACGGCGACCGCGCGTGAGGCGAGCGACCGCCAGTAGCGCACCTGACCGACCTCGGCCCGCGGCACGCCGACCTCGATGAACCAGCGGACATCGTCGCCGAAGCACTTGATCTGGTCGATCGCCTGATTGGCGCCGACCCCGCGCAGCTCGGGCGGGCGATCGGCCGTGAGGAGGAGGAGCGGGATTCCGGCGTACGACGCTTCCACGACGGCCGGGTGCAGGTTGATGGCCGCGGTCCCGGAGGTCGTGACGACGGCGACCGGTCCCCCGGCGCCCTTGGCGAGGCCGAGGGCGAGGTAGCCCGCGGAGCGCTCATCGAGCCGGACGTGGAGGGTGAGGTCCCCCCGCTCCTCGGCGGCCGCGAGCTCGAGGGCGAGCGGGGCGGAGCGGGAGCCGGGGGCGAGGACCGCATGCTCGACCCCGCAGCGGACGAGCTCGTCGACGAGGACCCGTGCCAGGGCCGTCGCGGGATTCATGCCGCCCACGCTGCCATCGCCTCCCATGCTCCCGCCAGTCGTTCCCGCCACCAGGCGGCACGTTCGGGGGTGATGCGCTCGCGGGCGGCGAGGAGGGCATCGAGGTCAGGGGCGTGTCGGACGACGGCGAGTTGTCCGCCGGAGGGGACGACCGGCTCGGGCACGAGGTCGGCGGCCAGCAGGGCCCCGGTGCCCAGTCCGCAGGCGTAGGGCAGGTCGGGCAGGGCTCCGGCGAGGGCGAGGCCGGCGGACAGCCCGACACACGAGTCGAGGGCGCCGCTCACGACCGCGGGGGTGCCGACGGCCGCGGCAGCCTCCGCGACCTGCAGGGCCGGGCGCACCCCGCCCAGCGGGGGCACCTTGATGATGATGACGTCGACACTGGCCGCCGCGGCCTGCGGGTCGGCTGCCAAGCGCACGGATTCATCGGCCGCGACCGGCACGCCGCTGCGGCGGCGGACCTCGACGAGGTCGGCCAGGGCGGCGCACGGCTGCTCGACGTACTCCAGGTCGTAGTGCGCGAGCCGGGCCAGGGCGGTCACCGCGGCGTCGGCGGACCAGGCCCCGTTGGCGTCGATCCGGATCCGCCCGGCGCCCCGGCCGAGGGCGGCATCGAGGCAGTCGCGGACCGCGGCCACGCGGGCCTCATCCTCGCCCGGGCCCTGCCCGGGCTCGGCGACCTTGACCTTGACGGTCGTGCACCCGCGCTCCAGCACCGCGGTGCGGGTGAGCGCGGCGGCATCGTCAGCGCTCACCGCCGGGATGATCGCGTTGACCGGCACCGGCCATCCGACATAGGCGGCCTCGACGGCGGCGGCCAGCCAGCGGGCGCACTGGCTCGCGTCGTACTCCGGGAAGGGGGCGAACTCACCCCAGCCCGCGGGACCGCGCAGGAGCATGCCCTCGCGGACGGTCGTGCCGCGGAACCGACGGGCCATGGGCAGGGCGAAGGGCACCGCCCCGTGGAGGATGTCGGCGAGCCGACCGTCGCGCATCGTCACGGGCGCTTCGGGAACTTCCCGAAGTCGGGTCGACGGCGCTCCTTGTAGGCGTCGCGACCCTCCTGGGCCTCCTCGGACATGTAGAAGAGCATCGTGGCGTCACCGGCGAGCTGCTGGACTCCCGCGAGACCGTCGTCGGCCGCGTTGTGCGAGGCCTTGAGCATGCGCAGGGCCATCGGTGACAGGTCGAGCATCTGCCGCGCCCAGCGCACGGTCTCCTGCTCGAGCTCGGGCAGCGGGACGACAGAGTTGACCAGGCCCCAGTCGTAGGCCTGCTCCGCGCCATATTGGTTGCAGGTGAACCACACCTCGCGCGAGCGCTTCTGGCCGATGGTGCGCGAGAGCAGCCCGGAGCCGTAGCCGCCGTCGAATGATCCGACGCGCGGACCGGTCTGACCGAAGCGGGCGTTGTGCGCGGCGATCGACAGGTCGCACACGACGTGCAGCACATGTCCCCCGCCGATGGCATAGCCGGCGATCATGGCGACGACCGGTTTCGGCGTACGCCGGATCTGGATCTGCAGGTCGAGGACGTTGAGACGTCCGATGCCCTTCTGGGCGACGGCGTCATCACCGATGTAGCCATCGTCGCCGCGGATGACCTGATCGCCGCCGGAGCAGAAGGCCCAGTCGCCCTGGCCGGTGAGAATGATGACGCCGACCGAGTCGTCGTCGCGGGCCTCGTTGAAGGCGTGCTGCAGATCGAAGAGGGTCTGCGGGCGGAAGGCATTGCGCTTGTGCGGACGGTTGATCGTGATCTTCGCGATGCCACTCGGCTCGGAGAGCTCGTAGCGGATATCGCGGTAGTCGCCCGCGGTGCGCCACTGGCAGGCCGGGGTGATGGAGGAGTGCGCCGGATCGGTGAACGCCGGACTGCTCTCCGGGACGACCGGGGGCAGCGGGTATCTCGTGCGCGAGTCGAAGGCGGGGGTCTCCATGTCGCCTAACCTTGCCACCATGCCCGAGTCCCCGCGTCCCGTGGTCCCGCGGGATGCGCGCGGCCTGCGTGACGCGGTGGGTGACGAGGTGGGCGGCCGGGAGAGGGATGTCGTGGGCGGCGCGCACCCGACGGGTGCTGCGCGGATGCTGCGTGCCGTGCGGGTGGAGCCGGGGGCCGCCGGAGTGCACGCGCTGCTGGCCGCGCTGCCAGCAGCGCTGGCCGGGCGCGGGGAGGCGATCGCACCTCTGCCGACCGTCGGGGGACCGGACTATCTCGCGAGCCTGGCCCGCGCGGTCCGTGCCGGTGACGACTCCGCCCCGCTGGAATCACCGGAGGTAGCGGTCGTGCTGGCGACAAGCGGGTCGACCGGTCAGCCGCGCGGGGTGCTGCTGTCGGCCGAGGCGCTGCTCGCCGCGGTCGAGGGGGCGGCGGCGACGCCCTCACTCGCGGCTCCTGCGGGCTGGCTCATCGCCCTGCCGGTGACCTCGGCCGGTGGGTTCATGGCCGCGCTGCGCGGCCTGCTCGCGGGGGTGTGCGCGCCGGTAACCCTGCCGAGCGTCGGGGGTGGCGGTCCGTTCGAGCCGGGCGAGTTCGTGCGCGCGACCCGGGAGCTGGCGGGGGCGGCCGGCGCCGTCCTGGTCTTCGTGGCGACCCGCCTAAAAGTCTA
>CAZLHZ010000130.1:0-3283 GCA_964559285.1 uncultured Actinomycetes bacterium
TACTGGTGGAGGCGTCCGCGGTACTCCCGCTCGAAGGCGCGAAGATCAGTGAGCCGACGCTCAAGATCGGCAAGTTCCGTACGTCGCTGGACCGCTGTCGTGGCCGCCTGGCTTTCCGCTTCGGCGATGAGTCGCGACGCCTCAGCCTGCGCTTCGGCAATCGTGTCATCGGCCGTGCGCTGTGCCATCTCCAGGAGTCGGAAGGCCTGTGCGTTCACCGGCTCCGGATTGCTCACCGGGGCCACGGGAACGGCCACCGGGGCCGGCATGGCAACTGGCGCCGGGGCGGGAGTCGCCGGGACTGAGGCGACAGCCGTGAGATCAACCGGTGCCGTGGTCTTGCGCGGGATGATCGTCACCGCATCCCCGTCATCGCACTCGACCGTCGGGGTGACCGGCGCACGCATCTCCTCACCATGAGGGGCGCGGCCATGGCCGTTGGAGGGGGAACGCGGAGCATCCGCACCGGGGAACTCGATCCACGAGGGTTCATCGCGGCCGGTGCCAGCGGCGGTCGCCCGGCGCTCAGCGTCGAGGGCTGCGGACTGCGCCCGGGTCAGGCGCGACCGAAGGTCCTCGTTCTCCGCGATGAGGCGGGCGAACTCCATCTCGATCTCGTCGAGGAAGCTGTCGACCTCATCCATGTCATAGCCAGTGCGCATCCGCACCGTGGTGAACTGCTTGGAGTGCACAGCCTCAGGGGTGAGGGTCATGGCATGTCCTTCCGGGCGTCAGGCTCGGGTGTGAAGTGCGGGACTAGAGGTTGAGCGTGATGCTGATGAGCACCTGCAGACCGATGAGCAGGATGAGAAAGGCCAGATCGAACGACAGTCCCCCGATGCGAATCGGTGGAATGAGCCGTCGCAGCAGACGCAAGGGTGGGTCGGTGACCGTGTAGATCCCCTCGGCGATCACCAGCAGCGGTCCGCGCGGCTCCCATGAGCGCGCGAACATCTGCACCAGATCGAGGATGAGTCGTGCGATGAGGATGATCCAGTAGACGAACAGCACCATCGCAACGATCTGAAAGACCAGTCTCATCGGTGCTCCTGCACGTGGTCACGGGTGGCCACCATCAACTCTGGTTGAAGAAGTCGCCGCGCGCCACCTGCTCCTGGGCCTGGGCGGACACGTCGACGTTCGCTGGAGACAGCAGGAAGACCTTCGTCGTCACACGCTGGATCGACCCCTGAAGGCCGAACACGAGGCCGGCAGCGAAGTCCACGATGCGCTTGGCATCGGCATCGTCAAGGTCGGTCAGGTTCACGATGACCGGGATGCCCTCCCGGAAGTCCTCACCGACCGGCCGCGCATCGTTGTAGCTGCGCGGCGAGTGCGTGCTGATCTTCGCCGGCACGCGGGCTGGTGCCGTGACCACTCCCGGACGAAGCGGGGTCGGCCCGCTGGTGGATGCGCCGCGCCCCTGCGAAGTGGAGACCACGGCCATGTCGCCCCGCTGGCCTCGGGACGGGCGCTCAGGGCGCTCGGCCATGGCCGACGGCAGGGGACGCTCGGGGAGCGCCTCGTCACCGAGGATCTCGTCCTGGTCCAACTCGCCATCCACGAGGCCGAGATACTCGGCGACCCGCTTGAACGCGCTCATGTCTGCCCCTTCTCGCGACCCGGTGGGGGAAGTGGCCGCGATCTGCAGGCGAAACTCCGTCCTTCTCGCGGCGATGCGGGAAGGACACCCGGAGGCGTCGCCCGAGGGGACGCTACCCGAGGGAGAGCCGAGAACCGAGGACCCCGCGCCCGACACGCACATGTGTCGCGCCCGCCGCAATCGCCTCTGCGAGATCGTCGCTCATGCCGGCGGAGCGGATCACTGCAGACGGATGGGTCCGGACGATCCGCTCATGGATCTCGGCAAGGTGCTCGAAGGCCACCCGCGGGTCCCCCGTCACGGGTGCCACGGCCATGACCCCGGCCAGGTCGAGGCTGGTTGTGGCGCACACCAGATCCGCCAGAGCGTCCACCTCCCGCGGATCGGCGCCGCCCCGACCCTCGGCACCCCCGGTGAGGTCCACCTGCAGGAGTGTGCGCAGGCGACGCCCCAGTCCCGTGGCGGCCGCATCAAGGGCTCGAACCAGAGCGGGCCGATCGACGGACTCCACGATGTCGGCGTACCGAGCAACGGATCGGGCCTTATTGGTCTGCAGCTGTCCGATGAAGTGCCAGGTCAGGCCGAGATCCTCCGCGGCCACATGCTTGGGTGCCGCCTCCTGGTCCCGGTTCTCCCCGACATCGGTCACGCCGAGAGCTGCGAGGCGCCGGACATCATCCACCGGCCACGTCTTGGTCACGACGACGAGGGTGACCTCCGACACCGACCTGCCGGACGCCGAGCACGCCTGCGCAATGCGCTCATGCGTCGCCGCGAGGTTCGCGTGGAGCTCATGGAGTCGCGGATCGTCGCTCGAGTCAGCCATGTCCCACCCCGGCTGCCAGACTGACGGCCAGACCCTGGCGACCGGTCTGTCGGTCGCGGCGATAGGAGAAGCAGCGGCCCGACTCGGCCGTGCACTCGGGGACACGGTTGACCGTGACTCCCTCACGCTGCAGCCGACGGGTCACCACTCCCCCGACGTCGATGCAGGGTTGACCATCGGGCGCCGTCTGCCGCGAGTCAGGATCGATCGCCGCGACCTCGTCGGCACGCTCGGCAGGCACGGGATAGCACTGTCCGCAGATGGTGGCGCCCAGCACCGCCGTACATCTCGAGAGGAGCGCCCCCTGCTCGACCATCACGGACAGGGTGGCACCAACGATGTCGACGACGAGGCCGCGCCATCCGCAGTGCAGGGCACCGATGACACCGGCGACAGGGTCCATGATCCCGGCCGGGACACAGTCCGCACCCATCGCGAGCAGTGCCAGACCCGGCTCCGTCGTCACCAGTCCGTCGACACTCAGCGCATCAGGTCCTTCGCCAGGGACCACGAGCGCCACCTGAGCCCCGTGGTCGGCGCGCATTCCCACGAGCTCGGTGGCTCCGAGGGCCGACATGACTCGTTCCCGGTTGACGTGCACAGCCGCCGGGTCATCACCGACGGCCAGCGACAGGTTGAGCGAGTGGAACGGCGCACGACTCACCCCGCCGAGCCGGCCCGTCGCCCCCCATCGACAGGGAGCGGGACCGTCCACGGAGCCGGAGGCAATCCAGTCCATGGTCCTCACTTCATGAAGTCGGGGATGTCCAGGTCGCGCTCGTCGTGGCGCTCGCTCGCCTCCCGGCGGGAGGGGGCCGCCGGTCGCACCGGCTCGTCCCACACGTCAATCCCCG
>CAZLHZ010000130.1:3293-6231 GCA_964559285.1 uncultured Actinomycetes bacterium
CGGTTCCGGCTGCGGAGCCGGTGCGACGGCCCTGCGCACCGGTCGGCCCGCTGGCACCGGGGCGGCCGCCGCCTCAGGGGCCTCGAAGCCGGCCGCGATCACGGTGACGCGCACCTCATCCGCAAGGGTGTCATCGATGACCGCGCCGAAGATGATGTTCGCATCAGGGCTCACCGACTCGGCAACCATCCGGGCTGCCTCGCTCACCTCGAACAGGCCGAGGTCGCTGCCACCGGACACGGACATGAGGACACCGCGGGCGCCATCGATCTTGGCCTCGAGGAGCGGACTGCTCACTGCCCGACGCGCCGCCTCGATGGCACGATCGTCCCCTCGGGCCGAGCCGATGCCCATGAGCGCTGATCCAGCGCCGCTCATGACGCTCTTGACGTCGGCGAAGTCCAGGTTGATCAGGCCGGGAGTGGTGATGAGGTCGGTGATCCCGGATACGCCCTGGAAGAGCACCTGATCTGCCTGCGTGAACGCATCGAGCATGCTGATGCTGCGATCGGCCAGAGACAGGAGTCGATCATTGGGGATGACGATGAGGGTGTCGACCTCTCCACGCAGGGCGTCGATCCCCTCCGTGGCCTGACTCGCACGACGTTTGCCCTCGAATCCGAAGGGGCGGGTGACGACTCCGATGGTGAGCGCTCCCAGTGACCGCGCGATTCGGGCGACCACAGGCGCGCCACCCGTGCCCGTTCCACCGCCCTCGCCGGCCGTGACGAAGACCATGTCGGCGCCGTGCAGCACCTCCTCGATCTCCTCTGCGTGATCCTCCGCCGCCCGACGTCCCACCTCCGGATCAGCGCCGGCTCCCAGCCCCCGAGTGAGCTGGCGCCCGATGTCGAGCTTCACATCGGCATCGCTCATGAGCAGGGCCTGCGCATCAGTGTTGACCGCCACGAACTCGACGCCGCGCAATCCCACCTCGATCATTCGGTTGACGGCGTTGACCCCTCCCCCGCCGATGCCGACGACCTTGATGACCGCCAGATAGTTCTGTGGTGCCGCCACGTGCCTGTCCCCTCGCCGTGGGGTGAACTGTCAACATCTAGTTGAGGTTGAGAGTTCGGTCCCTGATGACCGCGTGAGGGTAGGGGCCGACCCCGCGAGGTGCAAGGCGCCACCCCGCCTTGCCACCGCGCGATCAGAGGGACGCGTCGGGCAGGACCGCAAGACGTCCGGAGTCCAGCCACGGCGCCAGCGGCGGCGCCGAGGGCAGTGCGTGACGACTCCCTCTCCCCCCGAGCAATTCCTGGGCCCAGCCGATGATGAGACGGGCCAGCAGGTCGACCTCCTCGGGTCCGGACGCATCGCCGCAGACCACGCGATAGACCGCAGGGGCAGGTCCGTCAGAGGCAATGCGCTCGACATCACCGTGGCCCCCTCCGACCACGCGAACCCCGAGCGGTCCGGTGCGCATGCGGGCGATCATCGCGATGGCGGCCCCCTGTCGATTGCAGGCACTCGGCTCACCGGTCACGGACAGAAGCGGCCGGTCCGCTAGTGCTGGCAGAGCGGTTGCCATCGCCCGTCGGGGACTGTCCACGCCATCGAGGAGCAGCAGTCCGGTCACAGCGCTGGTCTGTGCCGCCATGTGCACCACGGCCGCCGCGCCCGCCGAGTGCCCGATGGCGATGAGCGGGAGTCCGTCCGCGGTCGCGCCGAGCATCCGTCCGAGCTGACCCACATGCTCACGGTCGTTGATGCCGCCCCTGCTTCGCAGGGAGGAAAGGTACGGGCGCACCGTGGCAATGCCCGCGGCCGCCAGGAGCTGGGCCACGCCCTCGAGGGCCTTCGGGCTCCGAGCGAATCCGTGCTGAAGCACTGCCATCCCGCGGGGACTCTCCGGTGCGGTCCACAACGTCGCCACATCACGACCGCCGGGAAGGGTCAGGACGCGTTGCTCGGAGGCCACTCAGCCACCGACTCCCGACAGGGCGGGATGGTCCGGGGCCGACACGTTGTAGACGAGTGCCGGTTGCTTCAGGAGGGCCAGCAGGACCTGCGCCTTGTCCTGTGTCCGATCCGCAGAGCCCCACACGACACTCGCGGGCACCGCCTGTCCTGGCTGCAGCGACAGATGCAGCACCACGTCGTCACGACTCGATGCCGACACATGGTCGACCAGAGCAGCGACTTCCTTCGGCAGCGTCGATGCCACCGCGATCGCGCTGAGCGCTCCCGCCCCGGTCATGTCCACGGCGACAAGTCCTTCAGGGCGCGTCGCCGAATCGACGAAGCCGATCCCCTCGCTGTCTACGACCGTCCACCCCTGGCTCGTCGACACGACGGCCGCGGGGGTCCGCTCACGAATCTGGATCGCGATGCTCTGCGGCCACACTCGGGATACGGATGCCCAGGCAATGCGGCGGTCCGCGAGAACCCGAATCCTCACCCCGTCGAGGTCCACCCGCATCAGCGGCGTCCCGGGAGCCAGGCCCGCCGCTGCGCGCACCGAGTCAGCCGCGACAGCCACCGTGCCGGACACGCGGACGTCCTGGACGGACAGCACGGAGGAGTACCAGATCAGGCGCACCGCACCAACGCCCGATCCGACGGCGAGCAGTCCAGCCACGATCCACATCGTCACGACAAGCCATCGGCGCCTCGGGGTCACCAGGTCGACATCCGCGAGGTCGCGCTCGCGCACGAGGGCTGTCATGTGGACCGCCTCTCGAGCATGTCCACCACCTCCGAGCCGATCATCCCGATATCACCGGCTCCCAGGGTCATGATGACGTCACCGGGACGCGCTCGAGACACGAGGTGATCCGCCACCGCCGACCACGAGGGTTCAAACACGACGTGCGCAGCGGCCAAGGGCACATGCGAGGCCATCGTCTGTCCGCTCGCTCCAGGAATCGGCGTCTCTCCTGGCGCGAAGATCTCCAAGACGACCACGTCGTCGGCAAGACCCAGTGCTTCACCG
>CAZLHZ010000131.1:0-6152 GCA_964559285.1 uncultured Actinomycetes bacterium
CGCCGAGGCGGCCCTGTCCTTCCTCGGCGTAGGCATTCTGCCGCCGGAACCCTCGTTCGGCGCCATGCTGTCGGACTCGATCAAGTACTTCACCCTTATTCCGAGTTATCTCTTCATCCCGGGCACGGTGCTCACGATCGTCGTCATCGCCTTCAACCTGGCGGGCGACTCGATCCGGGACGCGATCGACCCGCAGGCGGGCCGCCAGTGAGCCCCACCTCACCACAGGCTTCCTCGACAAGTCCCGCCTCAGGTGTGGCTCGTCGGGGGGGATCAGGGCACGGGGGACATTCCCCGGCGCGACACATGGGCAAGACCAGGTCCCGCATCGGGATCGCCGCGGTCGCTGCCGTCGCAGGAGCCATGCTCCTCGCGGCGTGTGGTGGCGGCGGCGGTGCTGCACCCACCAAGGGCGGCACGATCTACATCCTGACCAACGCGGAGCAGCTGCAGACGCTGGATCCGCAGGTCATCTACACGGGCGAGGACCTCGCCTTCCTCGGGGCGACGATCATGCGGTCGCTCACGACCTACAAGCTCTCGGCTGACAACAAAGAGGGCACCTCTGTCATTCCGGACATGGCGACGGACACGGGCACTGCCACGAACGGTGGCAAGACCTGGCAGTTCACGCTCAAGGACGGACTGAAGTGGGAGGACGGGAACCCCGTCACGTGTGAGGACGTGAAGTACGGCGTGTCGCGCACCTTCGCCACGGATGTCATCGCGGGTGGCCCGACGTACGCGCTCGTCTACCTTGACATCCCCACCGCTGAGGATGGCTCCTCGGTCTACAAGGGCCCCTACTCCGGCGAGGGCCAGGCTGAGTACGACAAGGCCGTGACCTGCAACGGGAACACGATCACCTTCAACCTGAACCAGCCGGTTCCGGACTTCAACTACGCCGTGACCCTGGGCTTCTCGGCGGTGCCGAAGGCCAAGGACACGGGTGCTGAGTACGCCAACGCCCCGGTCTCCAATGGTCCGTACAAGATCTCGGAGTACAAGCCCGGCAAGGGTGGCAAGCTCGTCATGGTCCGCAACGACCAGTGGGATCCGAAGACGGACTCGGTCCGCCTCGCCCTGCCGGATCAGTGGCAGTACGACTTCGGTCTCGACGAGACGGTCGTCGACCAGCGCGTGATCCAGTCCTCGGGCAATGATGCGTTCGCGCTCACCCAGGGCCTGACCACCGCCTCCCTGCCGGTCGTCTTCGACGATCCGCAGTACGAGAAGCGTCGGATCAACGCGTTCGACCCCTACACCCGCTATGTCGCGATCGACACCCAGAAGGTGCCGAACGAGAAGTGCCGCCAGGCACTGGGTGCGGTTCTCGACCGTGCGGCTCTGCGCACCATCGCTGGTGGCGTTTACGCCGGTGAGTACGCCGATGGCCTGATCAAGCCGAACATCGGTCCCGACTATGCCCCAACCGGCCTGTGGGACACCCTGCTTGGCGAGAAGGTCGAGCCGACGGGCAATGTGGATCTGGCCAAGAAGCTGCTGGCCGAAGGTGGCAACTGCCCGACCACGCTCACCTTCGACTACGCGCAGAGCGCTGATGCCGACAAGGGTGCTGCGGTCTGGAAGGACTCGTTCGCCAAGATCGGCATCACGCTGAACCTGAACCCGATCGAGCCCGGCCAGTACTACGGCATCGTGTTCGATCCGGAGAAGGCGCACGAGCTCATGACCGCTGGCTGGGGCCCGGACTGGCCCAATGCCTCCACGGTCATCCCGCCGCTGACGACCCTCAAGGGCGGGTTCGACCTGTCCCGCTGGGATGACGCAGCCTGGAACGAGAAGGTTGCTGCAGCGTCGCAGGAGCTCGATCGCACGAAGCAGGCCACGATGTGGCAGGAGCTCAACAAGGAGGCCGCGCAGAAGATGCTCGTCATCCCGACCCGTTTCGGGCTGGATCAGCGTCTTGCCGGCACCAAGGTGGGCCCGGTCTACAGCTGGCCGGCCTACGGCTCTTGGCCGTACGCCATCATGGGTGTCACTGGTTCCTGACGCTCATCAGTAGTCGCGTGGGGGGCGGGGCAACCCGCCCCCCACGCACCACCATGGAGGAGGGAGGACGAGGATGACGGGCTATGTGATCCGGCGGGTTCTGGTCATGCTGCTCATGCTGCTTCTGCTGAGCTTCGCGGTTTTCGTGCTCTTCAGCCTCCTTCCCGCAGATGTGGCGCGCCTGTCATGCGGCAAGGCGTGCACGCCGCAGATCATCGAGGCCAATCGCATTCGACTGGGTCTGGACAAGCCTGTCATCGAGCAGTACTGGCTGTTCCTTAAGGCAATTTTTGTGGGCCGCGTCTATCCACCGTCCGGGGGAGCCGGTGCGATCGTGTGTGCGGCACCGTGCCTGGGCTACTCGTTCCGCCGAAATCAGCCCGTGCTCACGCTCATCGCTGATCGTCTCCCCGCCACCATCTGGCTGGCTCTCGGTGCGTTCATCCTCTTCCTCGTGGTCGGAATCCTGTCGGGCATCTACTCGGCGCTGCGCCGTGGACGGTGGCAGGACAAGGGCATCATGGGTCTGGCGCTGATCGGATATTCCCTCCCGGCCTTCTTCATCGGTCTCGTCGCCATCTTCTTCATCGTCATTCGATGGCAACTTCTCCCGTTCCCGTCCTACATCTCCCCCTTCGCAAATCCGGTGCAGTTCTTCCAGACCATGCTGCTGCCGTGGATCATCCTGGCGGTTCTCTATGCCGCCTACTACACGCGACTGACTCGATCTCAGATGCTGGAGACACTCGGTGCGGACTTCATCCGCACCGCGCGGGCCAAGGGCCTGCCGGAGCGCACCGTGGTCCGGAAGCACGCCTTGCGAGCCGGGGTGACTCCCATCGTCACCTCAGCGGGCCTCGACCTCGCCGGCCTACTGGGCGGGGCCGTCATCACGGAGACCATCTTCAGCCTGCCGGGTATCGGCTCGCTCGCTGTGTCAGCCGTCGTGGATCCAGATCTCCCGGTGCTCGTGGGAATCACGTTGATCACGTCATTCTTCGTCATCGTGTCGAATCTCATCGTCGATCTTCTCTACGCAGTCGTCGACCCGAGAGTGAGGCTCGCATGACCGCGATGTCCGTGCCGTCGTCATTCCTGTCGGTGCGGGACCTCCACGTGGAGTTCCCGACGTCGGATGGTGTCGTCCGCGCCGTCGATGGCGTGTCCTTCGACCTTGAGCGCGGCAAGACCCTCGCCATCGTGGGTGAGTCAGGGTCAGGCAAGAGCGTCACCTCACAGGCGGTCATGGGTCTGGTCAATCGCCGTCAGGCTCGGATCTCGGGTGAGGCGTGGCTCAACGGGCAGGACCTCATCTCCATGACCGATGAGGATGTGCGTCATCTCCGCGGAAAGGAGATGGCGATGATCTTCCAGGATCCGATGTCGAGCCTGCATCCCTACTATCGAATCTCGATGCAGTTGAGCGAGGCTGTCCTCGTCCACGAGAAGGTGAGTAAGGCCGAGGCACGTGATCGCGCGATCGACATGCTTCGCAAGGTCGGCATCCCTGCACCGGAGCGTCGAGTCGACGACTATCCGCACCAGTTGTCTGGTGGCATGCGTCAGCGCGTCATGATCGCCATGGCGCTTATAAACTCGCCGTCCCTCCTCATCGCGGACGAGCCGACGACGGCGCTGGATGTCACGGTTCAGGCGCAGATCCTTGAGCTCATCGCCCGCCTGCAGGAAGAGACCAACACGGCAGTCATCATGATCACGCATGACCTCGGTGTCGTTGCCGATATGGCCGACAACGTTCTGGTGATGTACGGCGGGCGGGTCGTGGAATACGGCAACACGCTGGATGTCTACGGCCGCCCGGAGATGCCCTACACGCTCGGCCTGCTCGCCTCGATGCCACGGCTGGATCGAGCCCGCCTCGATCGTCTCGATCCGATCCCGGGCAACCCTCCGTCACTGATTAATCTCCCGGAAGGCTGCGTCTTCTGCCCGCGCTGCGTCTACACCGATCGCGTGCCAGGCAACCGCTGCCAGACGGAGAGGCCGGACCTTCTCCCGACTGAGCCGGGCCACCTTGTCCGATGCCACATGTCTCAGCAGCAGCGACGCGAGGTCGCCGCTGTTGCTCTCGAGGCCGTCTACGGGAGCCAAGGATGAGCCAGTCGCAAACTCCCCTGCTGCAGGTCCGCAACCTCGAGAAGCACTTCCCGGTCAAGTCGGGCGGCTTCATCCGCAAGGTCATCGGTCAGGTCAAGGCGGTCGACGGCATCAGCCTGAGCGTTGATGCGGGTGAGACGGTCGGTCTCGTGGGGGAGAGCGGCTGCGGCAAGTCCACCGCGGGTCGCACCATCCTCAAGCTCCTTGAACCCACCCACGGCGCGATCGAGCTCGAGGGCCGGGATATCACTCACCTGTCACGCCGCGAGATGGTGCCGCTGCGCCGCAAGGTCCAGATGATCTTCCAGGACCCCTTCAACGCGCTCAACCCGCGGCACACGGTGGGCACGATCATCGGTGCGCCCTTCGAGATTCAGAAGGTGGAGCCCGAAGGCGGAATTCGTCGTGCGGTTCAGGACATCATGGCGCGGGTGGGACTCAACCCGGAGCACTACAACCGCTATCCACATGAGTTCTCCGGCGGTCAGCGTCAGCGCATCGGTATTGCCCGGGCTGTGGCTCTGCGTCCCAAGCTCATCGTCTGTGATGAACCGGTGTCAGCCCTCGATGTGTCGATCCAGGCACAGATCATCAACCTCCTCAAGGACCTCCAGGACGACTTCGGCATCGCCTACCTCTTCGTCGCCCATGACCTGTCGGTCGTACGGCAGATCTCCCACCGCGTGGCGGTGATGTACCTCGGCCACATCGTCGAGCTCACGACGCGCGAGCAGCTCTTCACGCGCCCGCTGCACCCCTACACCCATGCTCTCCTGTCAGCGGTGCCCATTCCCGATCCGTCCAAGCGTGGGACGCGGGAGCGGATCATGCTCCAGGGCGACCTGCCGAGCCCGATCAATCCGCCGCCCGGGTGCGTCTTCCAGACCCGCTGCTTCAAGGCCCAGGATCTGTGTCGAGTGGAGGCACCGCCCCTCATCCAGTTGAGTCCGGGGCACGAGGTGGCCTGCCACTTCCCGATTACGGAGGGGCTGGGCACCACCCTCATCGTCGGCCCGGATCCGGGGCTCACTCCGCAGCCGGGGCTCACTCCGCACGTCGATGATCTTGAGGACAAGATCGCCTCGTTGGAGGAGTCAGGCGGGGCCGAACGGTGGGCGCAGCGCCAGTCCTAGGCATCGACGTCGTCAGTGGCGCATGATGTCCAGGTGTCTTGCCTCCCGCGCCGCACTCTGTCCCGCACCCTGACCACACTCCTCGCTGCCGCCTGCCTCGGTGCGCTCCTCGCCGCGGCGGCCCCGGCGTCCGGCGTACCCCAGCCTTCAGGCGATCCGAAGCCGGGTCGGATCCTCATCGGGGACTCGGTCTCCGGCGGTGCGGCCGCAGCACTGCGCGCTCGGGGGTTCACGGTCGACTGGAGCACCAGCCGCCAGTTCTACGAACTGCCCGGCATGATCCGCTCGATCCGCACGAGTCTGCCCGCCGATGTCGTCATTGCGCTCGGCACCAACGGCACGATCGAGCTGGAGGCGTGCCGTGCGGCCGTGCGGCTCATCGGGCCGAAGCGGACCGCGTTCTTCGTCACCAATCGGGTGCCCCGCATCTGGCAGGACGGCAACAACCGCACCCTCCGCCGTTGCGTGGAGTCCTTCCCCACGACTCGAGCGATCCTCGTCGACTGGCACACCTTCAGCCAGGATCGTGCAGGCTGGTTCTACTCCGACGGGTATCACCTCATTGCGAGCACCGGGGGTGTCGGCTATGCGCGGTTCATCGACAAGGCGGTTGATCAGGCGGGCGCGCCCGCGCGGTGAGTCCGATCCCCGCTCGAGCATCGACGCAGCCGCGCCGGATGACGTAGGTTCTGCGGCGTGGATCGCCGCGAGCTGCACCTCATCGTCGTGGCCGCCATCGGCTTCGTCGTGGCGGCACCCGCCGCGCTCGGGCTGATCCGGGCCAATGCGGACCTGACCCGGCTCGACCGGATGATCGACGGGGTGCCGACCGAGATCCTCCAGCCGGCCGGGTCCGTCGAGAAGGCACCCGCCGTCGTCATCGCCCAC
>CAZLHZ010000132.1:0-6123 GCA_964559285.1 uncultured Actinomycetes bacterium
TGCTGCGTGCTGACCTGGCCCGCGACCCCTCCTTTCAGACTCGGTTTCGCCGTGAGGCGCAGGCGGCAGCTGGCCTCAACCATCCCAACATCGTCGCGGTCTACGACACCGGCGAGGACGTGCTGGATGTCGATGGTGTTCAGACGATCGTTCCCTACATCGTCATGGAGCTTGTCGACGGCACCACGCTGCGCCAGTTGCTGAGCAGCGGTCGGCGGCTCCTCCCCGAGCGGGCTCTCGAGATCACCGCAGGCGTGATGGCAGCTCTCGACTACGCCCACCGGCACGGGATCGTCCACCGCGACATCAAGCCCGGCAACGTCATGCTCACTCGGTCCGGTGACATCAAGGTCATGGACTTCGGTATCGCACGGGCTCTCAATCAGGTCGGCGAATCGATGACGTCGACATCGGCGGTCATGGGAACGGCGCAGTACCTCTCCCCCGAGCAGGCCCGCGGCGAGGTGGTGGATGCGCGAAGTGACATCTACTCCGCCGGGGTCCTGCTCTATGAGTTGCTCACCGGACGACCACCTTTCACCGGTGACTCAGCAGTGTCCATTGCCTACCAGCATGTGAGCGAGGCCGCGGCTCCTCCCTCACAGATCGATCCGCAGATCCCGCCGGAGATCGACGCCCTCGTCATGCGTGCTCTCACGAAGAGCCCGGATCAGCGGTATCAGACCTCCGCGGACTTTCGCGCGGACATCGAGCGGGCCATCGTCGGCTCACCCGTCACCGCCCCGCTGCCGCGGATCACAGCCGACACGGCACGCCTGGATCCCTACGCCGCGGTGGAGGCGGACGAGGTGCGCGCGGCGCGGCGCGGGCGAGCCGGTGTCGCCATCGCCGTCGCGGTCGTCGTCGGACTGCTCGCCCTCGGTGGTGCCATCCTCCTCATCACGCGACTCATGGCCGGTGGCGGAGCCATCACCAAAGTCACGGTGCCCAATCTCGACGGCATGACGATCCAGAAGGCCACGTCCGTGCTCGAGGGCAAGGGCCTCACCCTCGGCACTCAGACGCCCGAGGTGTCGGACAAGCCGAAGGACACCATCATCGGACAGCAGCCCACCGCCGGTGAGCAGCTGGAGAACGGCCAGGCTGTCTCAGTCACCGTGAGTGTGGGTCGCGAGCGCACGCTCGCACCGAACCTGCTGGGTCTGGTGAGCATTGAGGATGCCCGAACCGCCCTCGCCGATGCCCGATTGCAGCTCGGTGCGGTTCAGCAGGAGGACTCCGAGCAGCCACCGGGCTACGTCCTCGGCCAGGAGTATGCCGAGGGAACGCCGCTGGAGGTCGGCACCCGCGTCGGCATCACCGTGTCGAGCGGCAAGATCCAGGTTCCTCAGGTGGTCGGTGCGACCGAGGCTCAGGCCCGCTCAGATCTGGCAAACAAGGCCCTCGTCGTCGATGTCGTCTACCAGGAGTCGAAGGGCACGCCCGGCATCGTGCTCAAGCAGGTGCCGACATCGGGCACACCGGTCGTCAAGGGCACCCTCGTGACGCTCACGGTCTCGAAGCCGAAGGAATCCCCCTCACCGAGCCCTTCGCCCACCGAGCCGACCCCCAGCCCCAGTCCGAGTCCGACGGATCCGACTCCCACACCCGAGCCGACAGTCTCACCCGCACCACCGCGCGAGTGACTGCTCAGTTGCGCCGACCGACGACCGGGGACAGACCGGCGGACCGGGATACCGCCTCCGCGTCGCCGCACGTCTCCAGCCAGTTCGCGAGCAGCCGGTAGCCGCCCTCGGTGAGCACCGACTCGGGATGGAACTGCACGCCCTCGATCGGCAGCCCGCGGTGACGCACGCCCATGATGACTCCGGACTCCGTGCGCGCTGTCACCTCGAGCTCGGGGGGCACCGTCGCGGGATCGATCGCCAGCGAGTGGTAGCGCGTGGCCGTGAAGGGATTCGGCAGGCCGCGCATGACGCCGGCACCGGTGTGATGGATGAGCGAGGTCTTCCCGTGCAGCAGCTCCGGTGCGCGCGACACCACAGCACCGAACGCGACACCGATCGCCTGATGACCGAGGCACACGCCGAGGATCGGGCGCTGCTCATCCGCCCGGCGAATGAGATCGATGCACACCCCGGCATCCTCGGGCGTCCCCGGACCCGGTGAGATGAGGATTCCGTCGTACGTCGAACACTCGGTCGGGTCGACTTGGTCATTCCGCCGTACGTCGACGTCAGCCCCGAGCTGCGCGAGGTACTGCACAAGGGTGAAGACGAACGAGTCGTAGTTGTCGACGACGAGGATGCGCACGAGCGCCATCATCCCTTAGGGGGCGGCGATCGCGTCCCGGCAGGGCGCCGGATGGGCAAGGGCCGGGGCGGCCCCGTAGTCTGGCTGCCTGCCGAGGAAACGGAGAATCCGGTGCCTGAGTCCAAGAACCGCCGCAAGGACGACTTCACGCCGCCGCCCACGCGGGGGGAGCGGAAGGTGGCCAAGATCGGTTCGGCCGCATGGGTCGCCCCCGTCATGGTCGGGTTGTTCATCATCGGCCTGCTGTGGATCGTCACGTTCTACATCGCCGGTCCGAGCGTGCCCTTCATGAACAGCGTCGGCGGCACCTACAACGCCCTCGTGAACGTCGGGATCGGCTTCGGCTTCATCGCCGGGGGATTCGTCCTCGCCACCCGCTGGAAGTAGGCCGTGCCTGCTTATCCACAGGCTTTTCCACAGCTGGGGATGAGTTTCACCGGTGTCATTCCGTCACCTCGAGGTCACGCACAGTTCGGCGCCGGGCACCTCATGACCGTCAGCTGAGGCCGGCGGCTGCGAGGACACTCATGATGGAGGCGGTCCGCCAGAGGGCAACCGCGACAAGGACGCCGAAGATCCCGAGCACTCCGAGGGTCTGCCACAGCACCCGTGAGGCACGAGGGGCCCAGACATAGACGGCGGCTACCGCAGCGCCGGTCACGAGGCCCCCGAGATGGGCTCGCCAGTCAACGCCCGAGGCGAGGAACCCAATGACGGTGTTGATCACGAGAAGCACGATGACCTGGCGGATGTCGTAGCGCAGGCGTCGACCTGCCACGACGAGGGCACCCATGAGGCCGAAGATCGCCCCGCTCGCCCCCACGGAGAGCACATTGGGTGCCGAGAAGGCGTACGACGCGATGCTGCCGCCAAGGGCCGCGAGTACGTAGAGCAGGCCGTAGCGGAGGTGACCGAGAATCCGCTCCAGCGTCTGACCGATGGAGAACAGCACGTACATGTTGAACAGGATGTGCAGCCATCCACCGTGCAGGAAGGCCGCGGTGAGGAGCCGCCACCACTCGCCACTGGCCACCGCGATGGGCCACATCCCCCAGTCGCCCGCCATGGCATCAATCCCGGCGAGGAGCTCGAGGCCGAAGATGACGACGTTGATGCCGATAAGGCCGAACGTGAGGTAAGGCCGGCGAATGGGTCGGCCACCGAGGATGGTGGTCGGCTGCCGTGTCGTCAGTCGTCCCTGATGAACGCAGTCGGGGCACTGGAAGCCGACCGGTGCCGACGTCATGCAGTCCGGGCAGATCGGCGTCTCACACCGGGTGCAGCGGATCCACGTCTCGCGGTCGGGATGCCATCGGCATCTCGGCGAGCCGTCAGGCAGCGGGCTGGTCAATCGTGATGCTCTCGATGACGACGTCCACGGTGGGGCGGTCCTGCGGCCCGGTGCTGACGGCCGCGATGCGGTCCACCACGTCACGCGAGGGCTGATCAGCTACCTCACCGAAGATGGTGTGCTTGAAGTTCAACCATGTCGTCGGAGCTACCGTGATGAAGAACTGTGAGCCATTCGTGTTCGGTCCTGCGTTGGCCATGGCCAGCAGGTACGGCCGATTGAAGGACAACTCCGGGTGGAACTCGTCGGCGAAGTTGTAGCCGGGTCCACCACTACCGTTGCCCAGCGGATCGCCGCCCTGGATCATGAAGCCGGGGATGACCCGATGGAAGATCGTCCCGTCGTAAAGCCGCGCCGTGGTCTTCTGCCGGGTCTTCGGGTCGGTCCACTCCGTGCTTCCCTCAGCGAGCCCGACGAAGTTGCGCACCGTCTTCGGGGCATGGTCGGGAAAGAGGGTGACATTGATCGGGCCGAGGGATGTGTGCAGGGTCGCTGTCATGGTCACGCCGTGATCCTGTCACACCGGCGCGTGGTGGCGCGTGGCGAGGGCACGTCACACCCGTCGGCGCAGGGCCTCCGTCAGGCGCGTGAGGGCGGCACTCGGTTGTCCCTTGGGGACCGTCACCCGGATCACGGCCAGATCATCGAGCGAGATCGCCTCCCGAAGGGCCTGTGCCAGTTCCTGCCTCGTCGAGGCATGCCACCCGCGGCCGCGGCCGAACACATCAGGGAGAAGCTCCGCCCGCAGGCGAGGAATGTCGTTGAAGGCCCCGTCGAGCATGGGTCGCTGCGTCCCGTAGCCGGAGTTGTCGAGAACGATCACCAGCGCAGACACATCGTGGAAGGCCGCCCAGCCACATTCCAATCCCGTCATGGCGAAGGCGCCATCGCCCACGAGGACGACGGGTCGCCGCGAACGATCAGCACAGCCGGCTCCGAGGGCCGCGGGAACGGCGTACCCCATGGTCGCGTAATAGGCACTGGCCAGGCACCAACTTGGCGCCGGGAGGTCGACGGAGGCGAACATCGCTTCGCCCGGATCGACAATGAGCCCATGCCGATCGTCGAGAGCAGCGGCCACGGCGGCGATGGTGTCCTCGATCGTGAGAGTGTCGTCGACGGGAACATGCGACGGGCGTGCCGGGGTCGAGTGAGGGGCACGCGATGGCAGGCGGCTGAGCACGGCCTCTCGTAGCGCGGGAATGAAGCGCACGAGCGGCACATCGCGGTAGGTGCGCAGCCCGACGTTGACCTCGGAATCGGTGATCTCCACGAGCCGGGTCGGGTCGAGATGGGCGGTGAAGCCGCCCATGTTGAGATCGGTGCGCAGGACGCCGAGGCTGATGATGATGTCGGCGTCCTCAATATGGTGGACGACGTGAGCCGGACTCACGGCCCCTTGATAGACCCCGATCGCCAAGGGGTGGCGTTCCGGGAAGGCACCGCGCGACAGGGCGCTCACGGCCACGGGGAGTCCGAGGTGCTCAGCGACCTCTCGCCACTGGTCGGTCACCCCGCGCCTTGCGAGCATGACACCAGTGAGCGCTACTGCGCGCGAGGTCTCGTGGAGCAGGGTGACCACGTCGTTGACCGCCGCGTTCAGCTTCTGCTCGTCGCAGATTTGTGCCGCGAAGGTGAGCGGACCGGCGAGATCAGCGATCTCAACCTCAGCCATGTCTCGCGGGATCTCGAGATACCCCGGCCGCTGGTACAGCAGCATGGCTTCCAGCACCCGGTCGATGTGCATCGCAGCGGTCTGCGGATTGTCGAGGGCATGCTGGGCGATGGTGAGGTCTCGGAAGACGTCGTACTGAGTGTCGAAGGACTTCACCTTGTGATGCAGGAGAGGATCGTCACGGCGCTCGACCACTCCGGGCGCCCCACTCACGACGAGCAGGGGCACCTGCTCGGCCCAGGCGCCTGCAACGGCATTGGCGAGTTTGAGTCCGCCCACGCCGAAGGTGCAGAAGACGGCTCCCACGCCGCGCAGTCGGGCGTAGGCGTCGGCAGCAAAGCCGGCGCCCTGCTCATCCGCGGTCACCAGGACCGGGAAGTTCTCTCGCTCCAGTGATCCGAAGAACCGCAGGGCGAAATCGCCGACAATGCCGAATCCCTGATCAACCCCGAGTTCCCGCAGCCGGCGGGTCAGATGCGAAGCGATGGTCGTCACGGGGGTGACCCTATGCGGTGCCTGCGGTGCCGACCGGGTGAGCGGCCCTAGATCACGCGGCACGGGCGACTGTGGAGGCAAGGGGACTCGAACCCCTGACTTCCGCCTTGCAAAGGCGGCGCTCTACCAACTGAGCTATGCCCCCGGGTTAGGAGAGGTCGGGTGCCTCGGGCGCATCGGTCCACAGGTCCTCGTCAGCCCGGCTGGCCATCACCTGTCGGTAGACGAGATACCCGATGCCCGCGAGGGCAGCGATGATGAGGATCTTCTTCACGTGGGCCTAGGTGGACTTGAACCACCGACCTCTTCCTTATCAGGGAAGCGCTCT
>CAZLHZ010000133.1:0-6118 GCA_964559285.1 uncultured Actinomycetes bacterium
GCTCGAGCGCTGGGAGAAGGAAATCGCGCAAGCGCCGCGATGAGCGGTTCCTCGTCGAAGGTCCGCAGGCGGTACGCGAGGCGCGGCTGGCGGGGCGACTGCTGGAGGTGTACGCCGGTGCCGGGGCAACCGGAGCGGCAGCGGACGAGGCCGCGGTGGCTGCCGGGTCCGGCGTACCCGTCCACGAGGTCGATGAGCCCGGACTGCGCTCGCTCGCGGAGTCGGTGACCCCGCAGGGGATCGTCGGGGTGGCCGCGGTCGTCGGGGAGCCCCTCGACAGCGTGCTCGCTGGCTCGCCGCGACTGGTGGTGGTCCTTGCCGGGGTGGCTGATCCGGGTAATGCCGGGGCGGTCATCCGGGTCGCGGATGCGGCCGGGGCCGATGCCGTGATCGTGACGTCCGGGTCCGTGGATGTCCACAACGGCAAGTGCGTCCGCGCGACGACCGGGTCGCTCTTCCACCTGCCGATCGCGGTCGGCGTCCCGGCGCTCGGGCTCGGCGGGATCCTGCGCGATGCCGGTGTGCAGGTGCTGGCGGCGTCCGGTGACGGGGCCGACGACCTCGACGAGGTGACTGATGCCGGGGGCCTGAGTGCCCCCACCGCGTGGCTGCTGGGCAATGAGGCCCACGGACTGCCGAGTGAGGTGCTCGCCGAGGCCGACAGGGTGGTGCGGATCCCGATCCACGGACGGGCCGAGTCCCTCAACCTGGCGACGGCGGCCGCCGTCTGCCTCTACGCCTCAGCCCGCGCCCTGCGCGGACAGAATCCGGCCGTCCCTCGCCCCGCGGACAGATCCCGGCCGTGACGTGACCCTTCTGTCCGCGGGATAACGGCCCCCGCACCCACCCCACCCAGCGATCCGCCGCAGACACGGGCCACCCGTGGTCGGCAGCAGGCCCGATCGTGGGGGACAATGACCAAGCCGGACCCACCCGCCCCGGAAGGACTGTCCATGACCTATGTGAAGCTGCCCATCCTCGAGGAGACCGGCTACGTCATCCTTGACAGCTACGACCAGGCCGCGGACCCGGCCGAGTGGATGGACATCGAGTACGTCGACTGGAAGTCCTCCGGAGACACCCGGTTCGCCCCCATCGCCTCGGCCTACGGCGATATGGAGTGCAACGGGTTCTGGAACCACACCCCGCCCAAGACCGACAAGGACGGCGTGTGGGTGCCGAAGAACGCAGCCCTCGCCCCGATCCTCAAGCGGCGCGCCGAGGAGCCCGGCGCCAACATCGGCCGCTGCCGCGTCATCGAGCTGCAGCCCAACACCTATGCCGACGCGATCTACAACCTGCACCGTGACGACAACAACCGCCTCAACCCCGAGGGCACCGGCTGGATCGTCCGCGGGTTCTTCAACCTCACCGACAACCCGGACTCGATGATGATCCTGCGCGAGGAGCGGGACGACCCCTCCACTGAGACGCGCGTGCCGCTGCCCGCCGGCGCCCAGGTCATCATCGACACGCAGCGCCTCTACCACGCGGTGTGGCACCCGGGTCCGGTCCCGCGCTACTGCCTCATCACCTCGTGGGAGTCCGGGCCGCAGCTTGATGCCTACATCGCGGCCCGCAACCCCGTGGCCCGCATCGAGAGCCCCTTCATGCCCGCGGAGGACATCGCCGCGGGTCAGGCGGCAGCCGATGCGAAGCGGGCGGCGCGTGCCGCGGCTCTTGCCGCCAAGGGCAAGGACGCCACCTTCGGCGACGGCACCCTGCGTGCGGCCGAGATGAGCGACGGCATGACGATGGAGGTTCTGTCGGAGGCCTGACGCCTCTACGTCCCGTCCCCTCACCGCCCCGACCTGGGGCACCCGCTGTGACCGACGTTCGTACGACGATGCCGGGCCCCAAGGTCACGGCGTACCACCGCCTGAAAGGTGAACTGTGAGTTCCGCAACCGCGACCCCCGCCCCGCAGCGGGTCTCCGATGAGGATGTGCTCGATGCCCTTGAGGCGGAGGCGATCCACGTCTACCGCGAGGTGGCCGGTGCGTTCCGCCGCCCGGTGCTGCTCTACTCGATCGGCAAGGACTCGTCAGTGCTTCTGCACCTGGCACGCAAGGCCTTCCATCCGGCGCCGATCCCCTTCCCGGTCATGCACATCGACACGACCTGGAAGTTCCGCGAGATGATCGCCTTCCGCGATCAGATGGCGCGCGAGCTCGGCCTGGATCTGCACGTCGTCACCAACCATGACGCGGTGAAGGAGGGCGTGACGCCCTTCACTCACGGAACGCACGAATACACCCGCATCATGAAGACCGTGGCCCTGCGCAGCGGCCTTGATGCCGGTCAATATGACTGTGCGATCGGCGGGGCCCGTCGCGATGAGGAGCGCTCGCGCGCGAAGGAGCGCATCTTCAGCCTGCGCGAGCCGGGCCACCGCTGGGAGCCGCGCAAGCAGCGTCCGGAGTTCTGGCGCACCGCCAACACCTCGCTGTCCGAGGGTCAGACCATGCGCGCGTTCCCGATCTCCAACTGGACCGAGTTCGATGTATGGCGCTACATCCGCCGCGAGAACATCCCGATCGTCGACCTCTACTACGGTCGCCCGCGCCCAGTGGTGGAGCGCGACGGAGTGCTCATCATGGTGGACGACGATCGTCTGCCGATCCGTGACGGTGAGGAGATCCAGACCAAGACGGTGCGCTTCCGCACCCTGGGCTGCTACCCGCTATCAGGCGCGGTCGAGTCGGACGCTGCCGACATCGACCAGCTCATTGACGAGATGCTGCGCTCCAACGTGTCCGAGCGTGCGGGTCGCCTCATCGACGGTGAGGGCGGCGGTTCCATGGAGGCCAAGAAGGCGGAGGGCTACTTCTGATGTCAACGGCAACGAGCACGGCCACCGTCACCCGGTCCGGGGGAGTGGATCTCACGCCCGTCGTACGCCTCGTTACCTGCGGATCGGTTGATGACGGCAAGTCGACTCTCATCGGCCGCCTGCTGGCCGAGACCGGCAGCGTTCCCGAGGACCAGCTGGACTATGCGCGCAAGACGCGTCGTGGCGGATCGACGATCCCCGTCGGCGAGGTCGACTACTCGCTGCTCACCGACGGCCTGGAGGCGGAGCGCGAGCAGGGCATCACGATCGATGTCGCCTACCGTCATCTCTACCTGCCCAATGGCCGGCGCGTCATCATCGCCGATGCCCCCGGGCACGAGCAGTACACCCGCAATATGGCGGTCGCCGCCTCGAACGCCGACGTGGCCGTGCTGCTGGTCGACGCGGCTCGCGGCGTACGCCCGCAAACACATCGTCACCTCACCGTGTGTGCGCTCATGGGTGTGCGCAGCATCATCATCGCCGTCAACAAGATGGATCTTGTCGGCTATGAGCATGCGACGTTCGAGGAGATCGTCGGCACGGTCAAGGCATCCGCGGCTCGCCTCGGACTCGACGAGGTCATGGCGATCCCGATGAGCGCCGTCAACGGCGACAACATCACCAAGCGCACGACTGCGATGGGCTGGTACCACGGGCCGAGCCTGCTCGACGCGCTCGCGCAGTGGGAGCCGCCGCCGACCGAGGCTGTGCCGACGACGTTCCGGATGCCGGTCCAGTTCATCGTGCGTGCAGAAGGCAACTTCCGCGGGTACGCCGGAACCGTTGCCGCCGGTGCCGTGCGCCCCGGCGACGAGGTCGTTGTCGCAGCCAGCGGCCAGACCGCCAAGGTCGCGCGCATCGTCACGTTCGAGGGCGACCTCGAGGAGGCGCGCATGGGCGATGCGGTGACGATCACCCTCGATCGCGAGGTGGATGTCACCCGCGGTGACCTGCTCGCGACGACCGGGGCGAATGCCGCCGGTGAGACCGCGTGGCCGCAGCCAAGTGATCGGTTCGCGACCGACATGGTGTGGGTGGGCGAGGAGCCGCTCATGCATGGCCGCTCCTATCTGCTCATGGTCGGACCGAAGACGATCCCGGCCACGGTGACCGTCGTGCGTCACCGTCGTGATGTGGTGACCGGGCAGCAGCTCGCCGCTCGCGTGCTCGAGATGAACGACATCGGGCGGGTCGAGATCGCGACCGACTCGCCACTGCCGATGGACGCCTACGAGGCGTGCCGTGACACGGGCGGGTTCCTGCTCGTCGATCGAGTCACCGCTGACACGGTGGCTGCCGGCATGGTGCGCCACTCGCTGCGTCGTTCGCTCAACGTCGTCCCCCACTCCTACGCCGTGGACCGCGAGGCGCGGGCGCGTCTGAAGCATCAGCGTCCGCGGGTCGTGTGGCTCACCGGTCTGCCCGGTTCGGGCAAGTCGACCATCGCTGATGCGGCTGAGCGGCGTCTCCATGCGCTCGGCATGCACACGTTCGTGCTGGACGGCGACAATGTGCGCACCGGCTTGAACAAGGACCTCGGCTTCACCCCCGAGGACCGCGCCGAGAATGTGCGCCGTGTCGCCGAGGCCTCCAAGCTCATGCTCGAGGCAGGTCTCATCGTGCTCGTCGCCCTGGTCTCGCCATTCCGTGCCGATCGTCGCGCGGCGCGCGAGATCTTCGCGGACGGCGACTTCCTCGAGGTGCATGTCGACACTCCCGTGGAGCTGTGCGCCGAGCGTGACCCGAAGGGGCTGTACGCGAAGGCGGCGGCCGGGTCCCTGCCCAATATGACGGGTATGGGTCAGGGCTATGAAGAGCCGGAGCATGCCGATCTCGTGCTCCAGGGTGGTGGCGACCTCGACACCGAGGTGGAGCGGCTGATCCGCCTCATCGCCGAGTAGTCGACCGGTCCTGTCAGCGGTTGCACATTCGAGCCTTCGAGAATCCAAGACAACGAGCAGACGAGTGGACACGTGATGTCGGCACCGAACAAGTCCTTCGACCCGGTGGCGGTGACCGATCTGTCGGCCGCCGCCATCGAGGCCATGGTTGCCGAGGCGCTGGCGGCCATCGCGGCTGCCGCTGATCTCGACCAGTTGAAGGCCGCGCGGCTGGCGCACGCGGGAGATCGCTCCCCGCTTGCCCTGGCCAACCGGGAGATCGGCGCCCTGCCGCCAGCCGCGAAGGCCGAGGCCGGTCAGCGGGTCGGGACTGCGCGCGGCACCGTCCGCGCCGCGCTGGAGGCCCGGCAGGTGCAGCTCGAGAACGAGCGCGATGCGCGCGTGCTGGTGGAGGAGGCTGTCGACGTCACCCTGCCGGGGGGACGTCGTCCGCTCGGGGCACGCCATCCCCTGCGCACGCTGATGGAGCGGATCGCCGACTCCTTCATCGCGATGGGCTACGAGGTCGCCGAAGGTCCCGATGTCGAGGCCGAGTGGTTCAACTTCGATGCGCTCAACCTTGCACCCGACCATCCCGCGCGCACGATGCAGGACACGTTCTTCGTCGAAGCCCCCGACAGCGGGGTCGTGCTGCGCACCCACACCAGCCCGGTGCAGATGCGCGCCATGCTGGAGCGGCCACTGCCGATCTATGTTGTGTGCCCGGGTCGGGTGTTCCGCACTGACGAGCTCGATGCCACCCACACCCCGGTCTTCCACCAGGTGGAAGGACTCGCGATCGATGAGGGCATCACGATGGGTGACCTCAAGGGCACACTCGACCATTTCGCCACGGCGATGTTCGGGGAGGGGATCGTCACGCGCCTGCGTCCGTCGTACTTTCCCTTCACGGAGCCGAGCGCTGAGGTCGACCTGCAGTGCTTCGTCTGCCGCGGTGCGTCGGTCGGCAATCCGGAGCGCCCCTGTCGCACCTGCTCCTCTGAGGGGTGGATCGAGTGGGGTGGCTGCGGGATGGTCAATCCGCGGGTGCTGCGTGCGGCCGGGATCGACGCCGACCGCTACACCGGATTCGCCATCGGCATGGGCATCGAGCGCACGCTCATGTTCCGCAATGGCGTGACGGACATGCGCGACATGGTGGAGGGCGATGTGCGCTTCACCTCGGCCTTCGGGTGGGAGGCCTGATGCGCGTCCCTGTGTCCTGGCTGCGCGACATGGTGGCCATCCCGTCGAGTGAGACCGGTCGTGATGTTGCGGCGCGTCTCATCTCTGCCGGTCTCGAGGTGGAGACTGTCGAGCGGGTCGGTGGCGATATTGACGGAGTCCTCGTCGTCGGTCATGTCCAGTCGATCGAGGAGCTCACGGGGTTCAAGAAGCCCATC
>CAZLHZ010000134.1:0-3046 GCA_964559285.1 uncultured Actinomycetes bacterium
GCGACCTCGGTGCCGGTCGACAGGTGGGGGCTCGGTCCTGCTGGGCGGCAGGCCGTCACCCCCGTGCGGTTGATCGCAGCTGGACTCGCGGTGCTCGCCGTCGTCGTCGCGGTGTCCGGTCGATGGTCGCTCGCCGGCGACTCCCTCGGCTCGGTCGTGGCGATGACCGCGTTGGCTCTCTTCGCCGGTGTCGTCGGAGTCCTGCAGGGGGCGTTCAATGGTCAGGTGGCTCGGGCTGCGGGCTATGCGCTCAACGGTGCTCTCGTCAACTTCCTGTTCGGCACCATCGCCCTCGGCATGGTCATGGGTGTGCTGTGGGGGTTCACCGACATTGATCCCGTGCTTCCGCGGCTGGAGCACTGGTGGCTGCTGTTCAGCGGAGTGCTCGGCATGCTTTACGTCGCGACGATGGCGGGCACAGTGCAGCGGCTCGGGATCCTTCGCTCAGGGCTGGCCTCGGTGGCCGGCCTGCTTGCCGGTGCGCTCGTGCTTGACCTCGTGGCGCCCACTCCCGGAGGTGGACTGACGATCGGGATCATCATCGGCGTCGTGCTGGCGTTCATCGCCGTCGCGGTATCGCTGGTGCGCCGGTAGGGGCATCCGGCGCGGTATCGCTGGTGCGCCGGTAGGTGCGTCCTGCGCCGGTTGCGCTAGCCGCCGATCGCCGACATGGGACGGATCGGCTGCAGGAACCCGGGATCGTTGATTCCGTGCCCCGGGAACTTCGCCGCCAGGGATGCCCGGAAGACTCCGGCGATTCGCTCATCCACGTCTGATCCCCCCTCGCGCAGGATCGCGCGCAGGTCGGACTCGTCGCGCGCGAAGAGGCAGTTGCGCACCTGCCCGTCCGCGGTGAGTCGGACCCGATCGCAGGTGCCGCAGAACGGTCGGGTCACCGACGCGATAACCCCGACCCTGGCCGGACCCCCGTTGACGAGCCAGGTCTCCGCGGGGGCCGTTCCGCGCGCCTCGGGATCGTCCTCCGACAGATCGAACCGAGTCTTCAGCGAGGTGAGGATCTCCTCGGCCGTGACCATGGAGGACCGCTCCCAGCCGTGCTGTGCATCCAGCGGCATCTGCTCGATGAAGCGCAGCTCGTAGCCATGCTCGAGGCAGTAGGCGAGCAGGTCGGGTGCCTCGTCCTCGTTGACTCCGCGCATGAGGACCGCGTTGACCTTGACCGGCAGCAGCCCTGCCTCGGCAGCAGCCGCCATGCCGGACAGCACATCGTCGAGACGGTCGCGCCGGGTGAGGGTCCGGAACCGCTCGCGATCGATCGTGTCCAGCGAGACGTTGATGCGATCGAGCCCGGCCGCCGCCAGACGCCCCGCCAGCCGGGTGAGCTCCAGTCCGTTGGAGGTGACCGCAATGGCGGGCCGCGGTTCCATGGCGGCGACGGCCGCGATGATGTCGGGCAGTCCCGGTCGCAGCAGCGGCTCGCCCCCGGTGAATCTCACGTCGGTCACGCCCAGCGACACGGCCACCTCGATGACGTGGACGAGTTCCTCGTCGGTAAGCAGCTCCGGCTTGGGGATCCAGTCCAGACCCTCAGCTGGCATGCAGTAGGTGCACCGCAGATTGCAGCGGTCAGTGACCGACACCCGCAGGTCGGTGGCGATCCGGCCGAATCCGTCGATGAGCACGGGTCATCGTGTCACAGGACGGGTCCGGCCACATCCGCGACAGAGAACGGAGCCGAACGGGTGAGGGCGAGCGAACGGCGATCCGGGATCTGACGAGATCGACCGCTCCGGTGGTCGGGACGGCACCCGTGGCGTAGCGTGCGCGCGTGAGAGACGTCCTTGACCAGCTCCTTGACTGGTGGCAGGCCGACCAGACCGTCGGCATGGGCCTGGTGACCGCCACCTGGCGCAGCGCCCCGCGCCCAGCCGGAGCCGCCATGCTCGTCGGCCCTGACGGCACCGTCGTCGGCAGCGTGTCCGGTGGCTGTGTCGAGGGCGCGGTCTACGACCTCGCCCAGGACGTCGTCGCCTCCGGGGAGGCGGTCAACCAGCGCTACGGCATCTCCAACGACGACGCCTTCGCGGTCGGCCTTGTCTGCGGCGGGGTGCTCGACGTGTTCGTGGCCCCCGTGGACCGGCGTACCTTCCCGAGCCTGGCCGACGTCGCAGCCACCATCAGGGCCGATGAGCCCGTCGCCGTCGCCACCTGCGTCTCCGGCCCGGGGCCGGTCGGCGCGCGCATCGCGATCTGGCCCGACCGCCACGACGGCAGCTTCGGCAGCAGCCGCTTCGACGACGCTGTCATTGATGACGCCCGTGGACTGCTCGCGATGGGCGAGACCCGGACCCTGCGCTACGGACCCGATGGCGAGCGGCGCGGTGACGAGGTGAGTGTGTTCGTCGAGGCCTTCGCCCCGCGGCCGCACATGATCGTCTTCGGCGCCATCGACTTCGCGCGCGCCGTGGCCCAGGCCGGTGCGTTCCTTGGCTACAGGGTCACCGTGTGCGATGCGCGGCCCGTCTTCGCGACGACCTCACGCTTCCCGGAGGCGGACGAGGTCGTCGTCGAGTGGCCGCACGTCTACCTCGAGCGCACCGTCACCGATGAGCGCACCGTCATCTGCGTCCTCACCCACGATCCGAAGTTCGATGTCCCCGTCCTCAAGGTGGCCCTCAACCGTCCTGCTGCGTACGTCGGTGCCATGGGCAGCCGGGCCACGCACGAGGATCGGCTGCGGCGACTGGCAGAGGCGGGCGTGACCGAGGAGCAGGCGGCTCGGCTGCACTCGCCGATCGGACTCGATCTCGGTGGCCGCACCCCCGAGGAGACGGCGATCTCCATCGCGGCGGAGATCATTGCGATCCGGCGCGGTGGCTCCGGTCGCCAGCTCATCGCGACCTCCGGACCGCTCCACCACGATGTGCCGGAGCGGGAGCGGATGCTCCCGGCCTGAGGTGCCGGAGCGGGAGCGTGTCAGGCGTCGATCACCGCGTGTCGACATCCCGGTCGCTGCCGAACCCGGTGCAGTCGACCTCGACCACCCGGTCGGGATGTGCGGCCAGCCAGTCCCGCGCCCCGTGAT
>CAZLHZ010000134.1:3146-6109 GCA_964559285.1 uncultured Actinomycetes bacterium
TCGACCTCGACCACCCGGTCGGGATGTGCGGCCAGCCAGTCCCGCGCCCCGTGATCGCCCTGGGCGAGGGCCGCGACCTCCCCCCAGATCGAGCGACCCAGTGCGACCGGGTGGCCCCGGTGACCGGCGTACACCGCCATCGCGGCGACCCCGACCGATGACCCGCTGCCGGCCGCGGCCCCGACCCGGCGGATCGCCTCAGGGTCGAGGTCGGGCTGATCAACGAGAACGATGACGGCGGCAGCGGCCTGCGGCGCCTGCTCGGCCAGTGCCGTCAGCCCGGTGCGCAGGGAGGCACCCATCCCCTCCGTCCAGTCGTCGGCGACGGTGACGAGCGCACCCGGCACCTCGACGATCGCAGCACCGAGGACGACAACGATCGGTGCGCATCCGCCCTCGCGCAGGGTTCGCACTGCGCGATCGACCCAGCGCTCGCCGGACTCGTCGACGAGCACCGCCTTGGGTCCACCCATCCGGCGGCCAGCCCCGGCGGCCAGGACCAGTCCGGCCAGCTGCATGCGGTGATCATGCACCCTGACCCGCCGCTCGGCCGACTGACACAATCACGGGCATGGCGGCGACGATCCTCGACGGCAAGGCGACGGCGGCGGCGGTGAAGACCGATCTCGCGGTGCGCGTCGCAGCGCTCGCAGCGGTCGGGATCCGGCCCGGACTCGGCACCGTCCTTGTCGGGGGCGATCCGGGGAGCCATGCCTACGTCGCCGGGAAGCATCGTGACTGCGCCGAGGTCGGGATCGCCTCGATCCGGGTCGACCTTCCGGAGAGCGCGACCCAGGCCGATGTTGATGCGGCGGTGCGCGAGCTCAACGCCGATCCGGCCGTCACCGGCTACATCGTCCAGCTGCCCCTGCCGCACGGACTCGATGCGCACCGGGTGCTGGAGGCGATGGATCCGGCCAAGGATGCCGATGGCCTGCACCCGGTCAATCTCGGTCGACTGGTGCTTGGCATCGACGCCCCGCTGCCCTGCACCCCGCGCGGAATCGTCGCCCTGCTGCGCGCCTACGACGTGCCGATCGACGGCGCCGAGGTCGTCGTCGTCGGTCGCGGTGTGACTGTGGGTCGCCCACTCGGTCTCCTGCTCACCCGCCGCACCGAGAATGCGACGGTGACCCTGTGCCACACCGGCACCCGCGACCTTGCCGCCCATCTGGCGCGGGCCGACATCATCGTCGCTGCTGCCGGAGTCCCGGCGGTGATCCGGGCTGAGTCGATCCGCCCCGGTGCCGCCGTCCTCGATGTCGGGATCACCCGCACGGAGTCGGGACTCGTCGGTGATGTCGCGCCGGACGTGACCGGCGTCGCGGGATTCGTCGCCCCGATGCCCGGTGGCGTGGGACCGATGACCCGGGCCATGCTTCTGGCCAATGTCGTCGAGACGGCCGAGCGGAGCGTACGCCGATGACCGGCACCCCCACCCCCGAGTCTGCCAACGCTGCCCGTGACGCATCGGCTGCGGCGGGCGAGCGCATCGCACCCGTTCGCCCGCTGGCCCCGCGACGTCGCCGCCGCGCCCGCCGCAGCCTGCTCGCCGAGTGGCCGCTCACCATCGTCCTGCTCATCGTGGGTGGCGGCATCGCCCTTATCGCCTTCGCGAGCTTCCGGCTCGGGGCCCTGCTCATCGCGGTCGGTGTGCTCCTCGGCTTCGCACTGCGCCTGTCCCTGTCTGAGCGCTCCATCGGAATGCTCGCCGTCCGCTCGCGGGCACTGGACCTGTCGATCCTCGGGATCGTGGGGGTCATGCTCGCCGTGCTGGCGTTCATCGTTCCTGCCCCGAGCTGAGGTCCTCGGGTTGATCGCCGGGCACTCCACGCCATCGACCGCGGGTCGATCCGCCGTGGCGGACCTCACGCGGGGCGCCCGCAGCCCGGTCGGGGTGGACGGGTCGCGGGCAAGTATCTTGATGTCAAGATTCCTCCCCTGACGAAAGGTCCGTCATGGCCCCCACCCCCGCCATCGTCACCGTCACCGGTGCAGCCGGCCAGATCGGCTACGCGCTGCTCTTTCGCATCGCCTCCGGCCAGATGCTCGGCCCGGATCGTCCCGTGCGACTGAGGCTGCTTGAGATCACGCCGGCACTCAAGGCCGCCGAAGGCACGGCCATGGAGCTCGATGACTGCGCATTCCCGCTGCTCGCGGGCATCGACATCACCGATGCTCCCCGCGCGGCGTTCGACGCCGCCAATGTCGCCCTCCTCGTCGGCGCTCGCCCCCGCACCGCGGGCATGGAGCGCGGTGACCTGCTCTCGGCTAACGGCGGGATCTTCAAGCCCCAGGGCGAGGCCATCAATGCCGGTGCCGCGGATGATGTGCGGATCCTCGTGGTCGGCAACCCCGCCAACACCAATGCCCTCATCGCCGCCTCGCACGCTCCCGATGTCCCCAAGGATCGCTGGACGGCCATGATGCGCCTCGATCACAACCGCGCCCTATCGCAGCTGGCCGCGAAGACCGGCACCACGGTCTCGGACATCACCCGGATGACGGTGTGGGGCAATCACTCGGCGACGCAGTACCCCGACATCTCCCACGCCCAGATCAAGGGCCGCCCGGCCGCTGAGGTCGTCAACGATCGCGACTGGGTGGAGAGCACCTTCATCCCGACCGTGGCCAAGCGTGGTGCAGCGATCATCGAGGCGCGCGGCGCGTCCTCGGCTGCGTCGGCAGCGAATGCTGCGATCGATCACGTGTGGTCGTGGGTCGGTGGCACGCCCGAGGGTGACTGGACCTCGGCCGCGATCGTGTCCGACGGGAGCTACGGCGTTCCCGAGGGTCTCGTGTCGTCCTTCCCGGTGACCTCCCGCAATGGCCGCTGGGAGATCGTCCAGGGCCTGCCGATCGATGACTTCTCTCGCGCGCGCATTGACGCCTCCGTCAACGAGCTGAAGGACGAGCGCGAGGCTGTGACCGCCCTCGGTCTTCTCTGATCTCACCTCCGCCCC
>CAZLHZ010000135.1:0-6071 GCA_964559285.1 uncultured Actinomycetes bacterium
CGCTCTGCCGGCCCCGCGCATCCCGGGCGGGTTCATCGATGGGCCGGTGAGCGTCGCCGGGAGAGTGATCGCCACCCCGGCCCCACGGGTGCCAGGGGCGCCTCACTCGTCGGGCTCCGCAACGGCCAGCGTCACCGAGGCACCGGTGTCGTTGAGGTCGCGGGCCTTTCGCTCAAACGCGCGAGCTACCCCAGATCGGCCGCTGGGTGCCCAAGCGGAGTGGTTGGCCGCACTGCGCCGACGCCCTCCGTCGTGCCACGCCGCGGCCGCGGCCGGTACCGTGGCGCCCGAAACATGGTCCGGTTCGACGGCTGGTGATCTGCTGAGGGGGAAGTGTGTCCACGACCGACCTCGGCACATCTTCCAGCGGCACAAGCGCACCTGAGCGCACCGCCTTCCGCCCCGACATTGAGGGACTTCGCGGCATCTCGATCGCCGCCATCCTGCTCTTCCACGCCGGCCTGCCGTTCGTGCCCGGTGGCTTCATCGGTGTGGACGTCTTCTTCGTCCTGTCGGGCTTCCTCATCACCGGCCTCATCGTTCGCGAGGTGACCTCGACCGGCACCCTGCGCCTCGGCGCCTTCTGGGGTCGGCGCGCTCGTCGCCTGCTGCCCGCTGCCGGACTCGTCCTCGTCTGCACCGGCATCGCATCGATCTTCCTGCTGCCGCATGTGGGCTCCCGAGCGGTGTCCTTCGACATCATCGCGGCGGCCGTCTACGCCGCGAACATCCTGTTTGCCACGACAAGCGCCGACTATTTCGCGGACAGCGGCTACCCGAGTCCGGTGCTGCACTTCTGGAGCCTCGGGGTGGAGGAGCAGTTCTACCTCACCTGGCCAGTGCTGCTGCTTGTCATCACCATGGCTTTCGGCGTACGCCGAGCATTCGCGGCATCCTCAGACGTGCGCAAGCGCACCATCAGCGTGACCGCCGTGGTGCTCGTGACCGTCTTTCTCGGATCCCTCGCGCTCAGCCTGTGGCTCACCGTGGTGAACCAGCCGTGGGCGTTCTTCTCGATGCCGACACGTGCGTGGGAATTCGCGATTGGTGGCTTGATCTCCCTCGGTGTGCCGCTGCTCGCCCGCATCCCGCTCGTGCTGCGCGTGATTCTCGGCTGGCTGGGCCTGGCCGCGATCGTTGCTGCTGCCGTCACCCTTGACGGAAGCACGCCCTACCCGGGAGTTGCCGCACTCATTCCCGTGCTCGGCACCGGTGCCATCGTCATTGCCGGAATCGGTGCGATGGGGTGGGGACCGAGTCGACTGCTGGTGACGCGGCCGATGCGTGCCGTCGGCCGGGTCTCGTATTCGTGGTACCTCTGGCACTGGCCCGTCCTCATCCTCCTGTCAGTCGGTCTTGAACTCGAGGGCCTGAGGTGGTCACTGGCTCTCGTTGCGGCGTCGTGGATTCCGGCGTACCTCGCCTATCGATTCGTGGAGACACCTATGCGCACGGCATCGTGGGCCGTTGGCTCGACGCGACGGTCGCTGCAGCTCGGCCTTGTCGCGTCACTCGTCGGGGTCGTGGGCGGCGTTGCGTTGCTTGTGGTGCCGGTGTCGACGAGTATCGATGCGAGCGCGGCCGGGTCCGGGAAGCAGGGAAGTGCACTGGCGCCGACACCCGGACCGAGTGGCACCATCACGCCATCGCTGGATGCGGCCGCGGATGATCTGTGGCAGAAGCATGCGACCTGTCACTTGGGATTCAAGCCCACCGACCTGCCGACGGACTGTGTGCTCGGAATGCCGAATGGTGCACGCACGGTCATCCTCTTCGGTGACTCACATGCGGGACATTGGACGCCGGCGCTGGTCGAGGCTGGCTCAACTCGAGGCTGGCGCGTGGAGACCTACACCAAGGCCAGTTGTCCGGCTCCGATCGTGCAGACCTGGTCGTCGGTGTTCGGGCGCAGTTACACGGAGTGCGATGCGTTCCGGCAGAACTTCCTCAACTACCTCAGTGGACTGTCCGGTGATCGTGTCGTCGTGGCCGCATCGACGCGAGATCGACGGCTGCTTGATGCGAATGGGAAGTCGCCCGGGGTCGCGGCGCAGAACGCGATGTGGACGAAGGGGTGGCGGGCGTTTGCGGATGCTGTGCGCAAGACCGGTGCGGTGCTGGTCATCGTGCATGACTCACCGCGACTGCCTGAAAATGCGTTGATCTGTCTGAGTCGCCACCTCGGCGATCCGCGTGCCTGTGATGTCAAGCGGTCAGAGGTGGTAGCGCCGCCCTCGATTGACATCGCGATCGCGAAGAAGATGAAGGGTGTCGTCGGTGTCGATCTGACCGATGGCCTCTGCTACGTGGATGTGTGCCCGGTGGTGCGTGCGAACCTGTTGGTCTATCGCGATGATGCGCACCTCACGGCGACGTACTCGCGAGCGCTGGGAGCCGGGGTGGGGGCGATCCTCGATCGTGCGATCGCGGCAGCCCAGGCGGAAGTGCGCGGTTCTGGGTCCTGAGGGTGTGGTTGGGCGGGTCATGCTCACCGGCATGAGCCGCGACGGACCGGACGAACGACTCATGGCGACGGCGTACGGCCCTGTGGTTCATTTTTGGTCTTGGGAATCCAAGTCACTGCTGGCAGGGGTTTCAACGTGAAACGCCTGGAGAAGCGTCGGTGCTTCGACAGTTGCAAACTGCCAAATCAAGTTCGCTTGCGTTCGGTGGTAGTGGTGAGCAAGCACAACCCGAAGCCCGGCTAAGCCCTCCCAGTCGACTTCAGGATGCCGAGTCTTGAGCGCGACCGAGCAATTCGTCGCCGCCTCACCGATGATCTCGAGCAACCTCTCAGCAGCACGGAGAAGAATGTCCTCACTGACAAGGCCTCGGGCCCGCACCACCTCATCTAGCGACACGCAGGCTTCAATGATGTCCTGCCTGCGCAGGTCGTCCCCTCTTGTCACAGGGGGATGGCCTCGGCGAGGAGGTGCGTGTCACGTTCTTTGAGCCCTCCCAGAGGGACAACGTCAACAGCGCACTTCAGTAGAGCCTGCAAATCGCGCTCAAGATGCACCTGATCTGTGATGGAGGCACCTGGCCCGAACTCCACGAGGAAGTCCACATCAGAATCACGGTGGTCATCGCCTCGGGCGACGGAACCGAACACCTTGATGCTCACAGCGCGACGGCGTCCTAGCAGACTCTTGATCTCCTCGGCATGCGCCAGGACGACATCGCGGATTTCTCCCACGGCGTCATGTTAACCGGCATGAGCCGCGACGGACCGGACGAACGACTGATGGCAACGGCGTACTCACTCGAAAATGAAGCATCCCGGACCATGCGATCAGCATGTCCGGGACTTTATGTGGCGACCCCGACGGGACTCGAACCCGCGACCTCCGCCGTGACAGGGCGGCGCGCTAACCGACTGCGCTACGGGGCCTCGTGAGAGACCAGTATCCCCAACGGGATTCGAACCCGCGCTACCGCCTTGAAAGGGCGGCGTCCTAGGCCGCTAGACGATGGGGACCGAGGATCTTCCGGTCACCGTCGACAATGCCGTCGGAGACGAGAGGACTATACGGGAGCCTAGAGCACCCGCCGACACCGGGGCGGGGAGGCGGTGGGAGTGCTGGTGCGGGTGCGGGGGCGTGGGTGGTGCGGGTGCGGGCCCGAGCACGAGCGCGGACTGCGGCCCCGGGGTCGGGCGCGGTGGGAAAGGGCTCATGATGGGACCGACGGCACCGCGCGAGGGGCGTATGGGGCCGATGGCACCGCGGGAGGTGGAGTGCTCGAGGTGACGGTGCAGGAGTTCGAGGATCTCGTCGCCGAGGCCCTCGATGAGATCCCGGCTGAGCTGGCCCGGCTCGTCGACAACGTGGTCATCGTCGTCGAGGACGAACCGCCGCCGGATGATCCCGACCTGCTCGGGCTCTATCACGGAATCCCGTTGACCGAGCGCGGGGCGACCTACGCCGGCGCCCTCCCCGATCGGATCTCGATCTACCGCGGTCCCATCCTGCGCATCTGCGACACCCTCGACGACGTCCTCGACGAGGTCCACATCACGGTCGTCCACGAAATCGCCCATCACTTCGGGATAGACGATGACCGCCTGCACGAGCTTGGTTACGACTGAGTCGCTGCTCGTCGCAGACGATCCGCCACGGCAAGCGCCACTCCACCGTCGTCCGTCGGGAGCACCGCGATGATCGTTGCGAGCCCGAGGGCATCGGCCTCGCGCAGGGCGGAGTAGAGGACCTGGGCATAGGCGTCGGCATCGGCTGGCATCGCCAGCCGCACGATGCCCTCCGGGGTGGCAATGTCGGCCGTCGCGAGGAGTCCCGCCGCCGGCGCACCGCCGCCGGGAGAGGCCGCGACCGGATTCGGGCGGTCCGGGGACGTGAGTTCGGGGAGCACGGGGGCGAGGTCCGCCGGGTCGGTCACGACAATCACCCGGGCGCTGGGCGCATAGTGCGAGGCCAGCATCCCGGGCGCACGGATGTCGTCCGCATCGGATGCGCGACGCGCATCCGATTCCTTGTCCCCGCCAACGTCCCCCGCGCGAACCACCGGCACCCCGCACGCCCGCTCCAGATCGGCCGCCGACACCGCCCCCGGCCGCAGGATCCGCGGCCGCTCCCCTGTGCAGTCCACGATCGTCGACTCCACCCCCACCGCGCAGGCACCCCCGTCAAGCACGACATCGCGCGCCGGATCCAGCAGCCCACCCAGCTCATCGAGCACATGCGCCACCGTCGTCGGACTGACCCGCCCGAAGCGATTCGCACTCGGTGCCGCGACGCCGTGCGGCGCCCGCCCCGGATCGCCCGCATCCAGCGCCCGCAGCACCCCCAGCGCGAGCGGATGCGCCGGCACCCGAATCCCGACCGTGTCCTGCCCCCCGGTGACGTGATCCCCCGCGCGTCCGCTGCGGCGCACCACCAGCGTGAGTGGGCCGGGCCAGAGCGTGTGGGCCAGGGATTCGGCGTACGCCGGAACCGCGCGTCCCCACGCCGTCAGCCCTGCCGCGTCCGCGACATGGACGATGAGCGGATGATCGGCCGGGCGACCCTTGACCGCGTAGATCCGGGCCACGGCGGTCGGGTCGTCCGCGAGGGCACCGAGGCCGTAGACCGTCTCGGTCGGCAGCACCGCCAGCCCCCCGGTGCGGAGGATCGCGGCGGCCTCGTCGACGGAGTGGGTGACCCTCATCCGCGCGCGGGGTGGCGCATCTGGTGGCCCCCGGAGGCGAATGCCCCGGGCGGCGGGATCGCACCGGCACCCGCACCCGCACCCGCGCCGGCACCCGCACCGGCACCCGCACCGGCACCCGCGCCGGCACCCGCACTGGCACCCGCCAGGAGCGCGAGGTTCGCTCGGCAGTCGGCCACCTCATCGGGCCAGCTGCCCGTATCCCGCTGCTCCGGGTCCAGCGCGAGATAGGCCGCCAGCGCCGACTCGTAGCGCGACACCGCCGCCGAGAACGACCCGAGTCGGGCCAGCAGCGCCGCGGACTCGTGCAGGCATCCGGCCGCCCGCTCCGGCAGGCCGTGGGTCTCGTAGGCCGCGCGGGCCGCATCGAGCAGGCTCAGCGCCTCGACCGACTCCTCGGGGGAGTCCGGGAACCGGGTCGCCCGCACGACGGCCTCCCCGTGTCGGGCATCGGCCGCGGCGATCGGGTCCCCGGCGCTCTCGGCCGCCGTCGCCGCCTCCTCGAACGCCACGAGTGCGCCGCGGGTACGCCCCGTCATGTCCCGCGCCACGCCGAGGGCGCTCAGCACTGCCCACTCCAGCCGCGGGTCCTCCTGACCGCGCGCCGCCGGCAGGGCGTCCTCGAGGATCTCCACCGCCTCGCCATCGCGGCCCACCTGATGGAGCAGCCACGCCAGACCGGGGCTCGCGGCCGCGAGCGCGACCTCGTCGCGGAGGCTGCGGAATCCGGCGTACGCCGTCTCCAGCACATCCAGCGCCTCGTCCGTCCGGCCCGCGGAGGCCAGCGCAGCACCGAGGACCTGCCGGGTGGCGGCGGCGAACCGTTCGTCGTCATGGACCTCGCGCAGGAGCAGCAGCGCCTCGCGGACCGCGTCCTCCGCCCGACCCTCGTCGAGGAGGGACGCGGT
>CAZLHZ010000136.1:0-2533 GCA_964559285.1 uncultured Actinomycetes bacterium
TTCCGCGCGCAGCGCTGACCCGGCATCGAAGCCGGCCCACTGCGCCACGAGCTTGGGATCCACCGCGGATCGCGGCCCGCGCCGCGTGATGTAGTGCGGAGTGGTGACGACACGGCCGTGGCGGATCATTCCTGGCAGCCCGACCGTGATCCGGTCCGCAGCAGGCAGGCCCGCAGCCAGCTCACGCAGCTCCGTGACGAACCGGTGCGGTGGCAGCGGATAGGGCGTCGGCACCCGCACCGGTGGGCACAGCATCACTCCGGATGCGTCGAGAACGCAGCCTTTGATCCCCCCGCCACCGCAGTCGAGGCTCAGGGTGCGCGGGCCGGCGGACATGGGCGCCAGTGTGCCGTGCCTGCAGCGCCCGCACTATCCTGAGCGCGCGTCACCGAGGAGGCGTCGCCTAGCTGGTCTATGGCGCTGGATTGCTAATCCGGTTGGGGCCTTCAAGCTCCTCGGGGGTTCGAATCCCCCCGCCTCCGCGCTCCCGCCCCGTCGGCCCTGCCGGCGGGGCGGACTGCTCTCATCGGTCGAGTGCCGCGACTGCTCAGGCGTCGAGTTCCGGGTGCTCGCGCGGACTGTCGTCAGGATCAGCGGGTACGGCGTACCCGGTGGCGTGCCCAAGCCGGCCCACGATGGCCAGTCCGTAGCCGACCGAGGGGCCGACGAGCAGTGCGAACAGCAGCGTGCCCAGCCCGACGGTTCCGCCGAGTGCCCAGCCGATGCCGAGGACGACGATCTCGATGCACAGGCGGATCGGGGTCACCGGCCAGCCGGTGCGCAGGTGCAGGCCCGTCATCATGCCGTCGCGCGGTCCGGCGCCGAGGTTGGTCGTGAGGTAGAGGCCGCTGCCGATGCCGATGACGGCGATGCCCGCGAGTGCCTCGGCGATCTGCCAGGGGAAGGCCGTCGCGGTCGGCAGGACGAGCAGCATCACCTCGAGGGCGACGGCGAGAATGACGGCGTTGGCGAGGGTTCCCAGGCCGGGCATCTGACGCAGCGGGATCCAGAAGAGCAGGACCGTGCAGCTGGTGAGGAAGACGGCGACTCCGATGTCCAGGCCCAGGTGCAGGCCGATGCCCTGCGCGAAGACGGTCCAGGGTGCGACGCCGATGCCTGCGGCGACGAGGAGGGCTTCGCCGCTGCCGAACAGCCACAGGCCCAGGCCGAGGACGGCGTAGGTCGAGGCTCGGGCGCGCCAGCGGGAGCCCTCAGCGCGCCACCGCGTGAGGGGGACACCGCGGGCCGGACGCATCGGGGCAGCCTAGGTGCTGGCATCGAATTGCCGGAAACCGTTGTCGCGGCAGTCGCGACTGACAGACTCGCACCCTCACGAGAGGAGCGTGCGATGCCGGGCCGGTGGTACCCGCAGGAGCCCTACTTCCGCTCCGAGGGCGAGCGCCGTGCGTTCGAGGCGATAAAGCCGAAGTTGCGGGACAGCGACGTGCTTGTCATCGGTCAGCGATTCACCGGCCGTGATGGTGATTGGGAGGTCGACGCCGTCCTGCTCATGCCTGAGGGCTTCGTCGCCATCGAGATCAAGGGTGGCCGGGTGTGGCGGGCCGACGGCGCCTGGTGGCAGCAGACCAGTGAGGGCCGCAAGCAGATCGATCTCGAGGATCAGGCGGTTCGGGGCAAGCACCTCGTCAAGCGTTTCCTCAGCCGACAGGGGTCGTGGGTCTTCGGCACACCGCGGATGGCCCACCTTGTGGTGCTCTCGGATTCGGCGCTCGGCCCGGAGGATCCCTCGCCCGGTCTGCCGCGGGCGTGGATCGTCGACAAGTCGGAACTGCACGACACGGTGGGCAAGGCCTGGGATCTCATCAGCGGCCCACTCGATCAGGAACCGCATGCGCCCCCGGGAGAGGCCGCCGTGGAGTCCGCGGCTGACCTGCTGTGCCGGCGCGGGAACCCCCAGCAGGAGCTCGCCGAGTCGGTGAACTACCGCGACGACTATGCCGATCGGCTGACCGAGCAGCAGTTCACCATCCTGTCGGTGGCGTCCTCCATCCCGGCGTACCACGTGACCGGTGGGCCGGGCACCGGCAAGACCTGGCTTGCGGTGGAGCAGGCGCGCCGGTGGGCGGCGCAGGGTCTGCGGGTCGCCTTTGTCTGCTACTCCCGCGGTCTGTCCACGTGGGTGCAGCGACGGATTTCCGGCCTGGGCCGCGAGTCGGAGCGCATCTGGGCGGGCACCTTCCACAGTCTTGGCGTGCACTGGGGCGGCAGCATCGAGGAGGGCGCGGGCCCGGAGTTCTGGGAGGTGCGGCTGCCCCGTCAGATGCTCGATCTCGCACGCGGGCTGCCCGACGATCACCGGTTCGATGCTCTCGTCGTCGATGAGGCGCAGGATTTCGACGACTCCTGGTGGCCGCCGCTGCTCGCTGCGCTGCGCCCGGATGCCCGGGTGGCGGTGTTCGGCGACGACCGGCAGAGCGTCTTCGGCCGCCGCGGTGTCCCCGAGATGGCCCTTGCTCCGCTGACCCTCGACACGAACATGCGCAACACGCTTGAGGTGGCTCGCGTGTTCATC
>CAZLHZ010000136.1:2543-3770 GCA_964559285.1 uncultured Actinomycetes bacterium
CGCATTGTCGGCCACCGCACGACACAGCGCATCGACCCAATCGCGCTCGTCGCGGTCGAAATCCGACAAGACGAAATGATGCACGAGCGCCTTGTCACCCGGATGGCCGATCCCAAGCCGAAACTCACCGGCGCCTCCGGACCCCCGGTGCGCTTCATCGCGTGCACGGATGAGACCGCGCTGACGACCGCCGATGATGCGGCCGTGGGCCTGCTCGACGAGGGCTGGCAGCCGGCACAGGTCGCCCTGCTCACGACGAAGAGCCGTCATCCCCAGCACCGGATGCAGACCGAGGGCCCCGGCGGCACGACCTCCTACTGGGAGCAGTTCTGGACCGGTGACGACATCACTGTCCCGGGATTCAAAGGCCTCGAGCGACCCGCGGTGGTTCTTGCGGTCGACGGGTTCCGCGATCCCGATGTCGCCCGCAGCATCCTCTACGTCGGCATGTCGCGTGCCCGCGACCTGCTCGTCGTCTGCGCGGATCCCCGCACGATCCGCCAGATCGCGGGTGACTCGGTGGCCGACCGCCTGCTCGCCCACCAGCAGCCCGCGCCCGGCTGATCACCAGGTGATCGCCGTTCGAGCGCCGGACTGTCTCCCGGGTCGCGGGTCCCCACCGATCCGCGTCACAGTCCGGCAACGACCCGCTCGGGCGGCCCGCCATCCCTTGACAGTCTTGTCATACAGAGGACAAAGTGTCCTCCACGTGGCGAACGGTCGTCGGCCCTCGCCTCTGCCCTGGAGCCGGAAGGAGGCGGATGAAGCCGCCCGTCTTCGCCTATCGCGACCCGCGCAGCCTGCCTGAGACGCTCGGCCTCCTCGGCGAGCACGGGTCGGATGCGTCCATCCTCGCGGGCGGGCAGAGCCTCATCCCCCTGCTCAATCTCCGGCTCGCGCGCCCCGAGATTGTCATCGACATCAATCGCGTGCCCGGGCTCGACGGGGTTGAGGTCTCCGCTCAGGCGATCCGACTCGGTGCTCTGGCGCGTGTGCGCACCCTTGAGTCCAGTGCGGCGATCCGCAGTGCCGCTCCTGCGCTGTCAGCGGCGCTCGGCAGCATCGCCCATCCGCAGATCCGCAGCCGAACCACGATCGGCGGCAACATCTCGCATGCCGATCCCTCATCGGAACTGCCCGGCCTGCTTGCGGCGTACGACGGTCGCATTGAGCTCACGAGCAGTTCAGGTCAGCGGCAGGTGGGCTGGGAGGACTTCTTCCTCTCCG
>CAZLHZ010000136.1:3780-6063 GCA_964559285.1 uncultured Actinomycetes bacterium
TGACCGCCGTGGAGTTCCCGTGCGCCGATGGTTTCCGCTATGACTTCGAGGAGATCGCGCGACGACCCGGTGACTACCCGCTCAGCGCGGTGTGCGCCGGGGTGGCGACGTCGGGATCGACCGTGACAGGTGCGCGACTTGCCGCGGTGGCGATCGCTGATCGTCCGATCCGTCTGCGAGAGGCCGAGACTGCGCTCATGGGTGTCTCGCTGACGGATGAGTCGGCGATTCACGAGATTGCCCGCATCGCGTCGAGGGAGATCGATCCGGTGGATGACGACCATGGCAGTGCGAGATATCGGCGCGGGATCGTGAAGACTCTCGTGGAGCGCACGCTCACTCGTCTAGCCGCAGGCGGTGCGCGATGAAGGCCGAGACCCGCGCCATCACCTTCACCTTGAATGGCGCACCCACGTCGATTGAGGTCGAGGTGCGCACTCTCCTCAGTGATGCGCTGCGCCATGACATCAAGGCCACTGGCACGCATGTGTCCTGTGAACACGGGGTCTGCGGTGCGTGCACGGTGGTTGTCGATGGAGCGGCGGTGCGGTCGTGTCTCATGCTCGCAGTGCAGGTGGATGGCTGTGAGGTCGAGACAGTGGAGGCGCTGGGGACGACTGAGCAGTTGAATGCGCTCCAGGAGTCCTTCCGCGACAACCACGGTCTCCAGTGCGGTTTCTGCACGCCGGGCATCCTCATGAGCGTGACAGCGGCCGAGCGTGAGGGCCTCTCGCTGGACGACACGCTGCACCACGTTCTCGGTGGTCATGTCTGCCGTTGCACGGGCTACCAGAACATTCGCGCTTCGATCGAGGCCTACTGGACCGGGAGGGTCGGCTCATGACCGCGGTGCAGGACTCGGGAGTGCGTCGGCCCTATGTCGGGCAGAGTGTGCAGCGGGTCAATGACCCCAAACTCCTTGTCGGCGGCGGTCGCTTCGTTGACGATCTCCACCTTCCCGGAATGGTGCACGCGACGATCCTGCGCAGCACGGCCGCCCACGCACGGATCACGAGGTGCGATGTGTCGGCTGCCGCTGCTGAGCCCGATGTTGCGCTCGTGCTCGGTGTGGATGACGTGATCGCGGCCACGGGAATGATTCCGTGCGTGTGGCACGCTCCGGGGCAGCGCATGCTGCAGATGCCCGTGACTGAGCGCGTCGTCCGCTACGTCGGCCAGGCCATCGGCATCGTTGTCGCGGAGAGTCGCGCGGCTGCTGAGGATGCAGCAGAGCTGGTGTCCCTCGACTATGACGAGCTCGGTGTCACCACTGATTCCGAGCATGCCGTGTCGGCTGATGCACCGCTGCTCTACCCCGAGTGGGGTGACAACGTGTGCGCGGTTGTGGAGGCGGGAGACTCACGCGCCGAGGTTGATGCGGTCATGGCAAGCGCGGCGCATGTCGTCGAGCGGCGGCTGCGCATCCAGCGCATTGTCCCCAACCCCATGGAAACCCGCGGTGTCGTCGCCCGCTGGGATTCGGCTGACGAGACGCTCACGGTGTGGATGTCGACACAGACTCCGCATCATGCTCGGGATCACCTCGCAATGGCTCTGGGACTTCGGATCGAGCAGGTTCGTGTTGTCGTCAATGAGCTCGGCGGAGGCTTCGGCGCCAAGGAGCACCTCTATGCAGACGAAGTCATCGTCTGCCTGGCTGCCATGCGGCTGGATCGGCCGGTGAAGTGGATCGAGGATCGCGTCGAGGCGATGACGGCCACCTTCCACGGCCGCGATGCCGTCCATCGGGCACGACTGGCGCTGGATGCGGACGGGCGTTTTATTGCGATCCACACCGAGATCCTCGGCAACCTCGGTGCGCACCCGTCGAATGTGGGCCTCGGCCCCTTCCGGGTGTCCGCGTCGATGCTCCCCGGGCCTTATCGCTTCGACCGCGCTGGTGCGAGCATCACGGCCGTCGTCACCAACACGACGCCGACGGGCGCCTACCGGGGATTTGGCATGCAGGAGGCGACGTGGGTGCGCGAGCGCCTCGTCGACGAGGCCGCCCGTGAGATGGGTCTTGATCCGGTCGAGCTCCGCCTGCGCAACATGATCACTCCGGACGAACTGCCGATGACGACGCGCACCTGGCAGAACTACGACTCCGGGGACTACCCCGAGGCTCTTCGCCGGACAGCCGCGGCCGCGGCTGATGCTGGTCGCCGGTCGAGTGAAGGGCGGATTCGTCGCGGGATCGGCTTCGCCTCACACGTGGAGTTCACGGGTCTGGGCACCTCCAAGGTGCAGAAGATCGTGGGTTTCCACCTCGGCGGCTACGAG
>CAZLHZ010000137.1:0-1157 GCA_964559285.1 uncultured Actinomycetes bacterium
GTCGCGGGGTCGAGCATGGGCACGCGGTCATAGTGGACCGGGCCCGTTCAGCGGTTCACGGCGGGGCGGTTCCGCGCTCCTGCTCCTGCTGCACGAGCTCGTCGAGATCACTGAGTCGGCGCAGCCCCTGCAGAGTCTGCGCCATCCGATGGTTGCCGCGAAGGTCGTCCTGTGTGCGGTCCAGGAACCACCAGTAGCCCGCGGTGAAGGGACAGGCGCGTGGACCCGTGCGGTCGGTGGGTTTGTAGGCGCACCCGCGGCAGAGGTTCGTCATCCGCGAGATGTAGGCCCCGCCACCGGCGTACGGCTTGGTGGCGACCACTCCCCCGTCGGCGTGCAGGCCCATGCCGATGACATTGGCCACCATCACCCACTCGAATCCATCGACGAAGTTGGCATGGAACCAGTCCAAGACCTCGCGCGGTCGATATCCACGCTGCAGTGCCCAATTTGACAGGATCATCAGGCGCACGATGTGGTGGCTCCACCCTCGGTCACGTACCTCGCCGAGGCTGTGCGAGAGGCATCGGGCTGTCACCGCGTCAGCATCGCAGTCGGCGAACCACGAGGGAATCGGCGTGTACGCCCGCAGGTGATTGCCCTCAAGGTAGGCCTCCCCCAGATGCCAGTAGAGATGCCACATCCACTCGCGCCATCCGATGACCTGGCGGATGAAGCCCTCGACGCTGGCCATGGGAGCCCGGCCCTCGTGGAGAGCCCCGAGCGCCGCGTTCACCACCTCGGCAGGGTGCAGCAGTCCGAGATTCAGTGGCACTGACAGCAGCGAGTGGGCCATCACCCAGTCCCCCGACATGGCCGCGTCCTCATGCGGCCCGAAGCCGGCCAGGCGATGCTGCACGAAGTCGTCCAGGACGCGCAGGGCCTCGCCGCGTGTGACCGCGAAGAGCCGTGGACCGTCTCGGCCGGTGAAGGTGACGCGACCGGAGCTCTCGAGGAGGTCGAGGTCGGCTCGGACCTGGGCATCGATCTCGTCCTCGACCGGATGCCACGGCATCGGCAGGCCTAAAGTCTCCTGCCCACGCGGTGGCGGCCGTCGATTGTCATGATCGAAGTTCCAGCGCCCGCCCGTCGGGTCGTTGCCGTCCATGAGGATGCCTGTTGCCTCACGGGTGTGCCGATAGAAGTCCTCCATCACC
>CAZLHZ010000137.1:1167-5997 GCA_964559285.1 uncultured Actinomycetes bacterium
CCCCGTGCCCACTGCGCGAAATCGTCCTGTGACACGAGGAAGCCGCGAGAGGGAAGGACCCGCACGTCGGGGAGCGCATGGACGAGACGACGGGCACCGCGGGTCGTCGGATCGCTGACGCTCACCTTGGCGTCCACGGAATCCAGAGCCTGTGCGTACGTGTCACCTCGGATGTGCACCGCCCGATCCCCGAGCTCGGCGGCGCGATGGCGCAGAGCGGAGAGGATGAGGTGCGCCTTCGCCCGGTGGTAGCGCCGACGTTGCAGGGCGGCCAGTGACTCGATGAGCAGGATCGGCTCATCGGCGGCATCGTCGACGAAGTGCGGGCCGAGCTGATCGGCGAAGAGCCAGCGCATGGTCACCACTGCCCTGTGGCGCGGGCCAGCCAGCGTCCGGAGCGAGTCTCGACCTCGAGCGGCAAGCCGAAGGTGGCGGTGAGCGCGTCAGAGGTGAGGGTCGTGTCGAGTGGACCGCGGGCGACCACCCGGCCCCGACGCAGCAGGAGGACATGTGTGAACCCCGGTGGGATCTCCTCAACGTGATGAGTGACGAGCACGATCGAGGGCGCATCCGGTGCCAGCGCCAGGTGTGACAGTCGACTGATGAGGTCCTCCCGAGAGCCCACATCGAGGGCGGCGGCAGGCTCGTCGAGGAGCAGCAGCTCGGGATCTGCCATGAGCGAGCGGGCGAGCAGCACCCGCTTGCGCTCACCATCCGAGAGCGTCCCGATGGTCCGCGCGGCAAGGTGGGCGGCACCCACCTGCTCGAGGAGGTCTGCGGCTCGGCGGAGATCCACGTCGCCGTAGCGCTCTGTCCAGCGTCCAGAGACCGCCCAGGCCCCCGTCACCACCGCGTCCAGCGCTGACTCCTGCGGCGGGATGAGCTGGGCCGCGGACGAGGTGATGGTGCCGATCCGGGGTCGCAGTTCCGCGACATCGCAGCGCCCGAGCCGCTCGCCGAGGATCTCGACACGACCTGTCGTCGGGAACAGACTGGCCGAGCAGATGGCCAGCAGGGTGGACTTTCCCGCACCGTTCGGCCCGAGCACACACCAGCGCTCGCCGTCACCGACTCGCCAGTGCAAGCCGTCGAGCAGCAGGCTGTCACCGCGTCGGACGGTGACACCGGTCATCTGCAGCGCTTCGACCACCGACCTGCCTTTCTCGTGCTGATGGAACCGACCACCCCGGACGCTAGCGTGCGCACCGTGTCCGTGCTCATGCCCGCGATCGCTCTGGTGGCTGCAGATGTCTGGGGGTCCGCGCCCACACCCCTCCACCTGCTGCTCCCGGTTCCCGGTGACCTTCGCGGAGTACCCGAGACGATCGCCGCGGTTCAGACGGGCGTTGCCCTCTGGCGTTCCGCAGGGGTCGGCGCTGACGTTGGCGCTGGCGGTCACGCAGGCATGGTGGGACTGGCGGATGAGACTCCCGATGGCTTTCGGTGGCGGTGGCTGGGGACCGCAGGAGCACCCGTGATGGTGCCCTGGCGGGAGGCCCGTCGTTCCCTTCGCGAGGCGATCTTGGAGTGCGGCCGGGACCTAGCCGATCTGGATGTCGGTCGTGACGATGGCGGACGGATTGCCGTCGAGGAGGCCGAGCGGGGGCTGTCGATCATCGCCCTGCCGAGCCGGATGCCGGATGAGCGTGTGGCCCTGCTGCGTGATGGCGTCCGCCTTCGTGCGGCGGCGCGATGGGCTGTGCAGTCCACGGGTGCGGCTCTCAGCGCCTCCGCAGCCGAGTTGCGTCGTGTGTCCCTGTCACATCTGGAGCGTGCTGCCCGCGAGGCCATCGAAGCAGCACTGCGGCCCGCGGGATAGGTTCCTCACCCATGGCGAGCACGACGACGATCCTGCTGACCGTGACCGGTTTGGACCGGCCGGGAGTGACGGCGTCACTGTTCTCAGCTGTGGATCGGTGGGACGTCGACGTTGTCGACATCGAGCAGCTCGTGGCACGCGGCCGCCTCGTGCTGGTCGTGCTCGCGCGCGTCCCGGAGTCAGAATCGGACGACATCATCAACTCGGCTCGATCCGCGGTGCGATCCCTGGGCATGGACCTCGAAGTCGAGATCGGCCCAGCAGAGGACGAGGCAACTCGTCGCCACCGCAGCGAGGTGACCGTCCTCGGCAGTCCCCTGCGACCCCGCGCCGTCACGGCCGTTGCCCGTGAGATTGCTGCCCACGGTGGCAATATCGACCGGATTCGTCGGGCAGCTGCCTATCCCGTCACGGCTGTCGTCCTGGAGTGCTCCGGAACAGAGCCGTCGACACTGCGCCGCTCGCTTGCTCTCGCGGCTGCGACAACGGGGGTGGATGTGTCCGTGCGCCCTGTTGGGCTTGACTCGCGCGGCCCGCACCTTGTCGTCATGGACGTGGACTCGACGCTCATTCGCGATGAGGTCATCGAACTCCTGGCCGACCGCGCCGGGTCTCTCACTGACGTGGCCCGCATCACGGAGCGAGCGATGCAGGGCGAACTCGACTTCGCTGCCTCCCTTCGCGCGAGGGTGGCGCTACTCGAAGGACTGCCCGCATCGGTGTTCGATGACGTTCGGGCACAGGTGACCCTCACCCCCGGTGCTCGAACCCTGTGCCGAACTCTTGCCCGCTTGGGCTATCACGTGGCCCTGGTCTCCGGCGGCTTCCATGAGGTCGTCGATCCAATCGCGGCCGATCTGGGCATCGGTCATGTCCGCGCCAACCGGCTCGAGGTCATCGAGGGGCGACTGACCGGCCGCGTCACCGGGCCCATCATCGATCGCCAGGGCAAGCGGGATGCGCTGACAGAGTTCGCCGCGGAGCACGGCGTACCACTGTCGCGAACTGTGGCGATCGGAGACGGCGCCAATGACATCGACATGCTCACGGCCGCCGGACTCGGCGTGGCATTCAACGCCAAGCCCGCGTTGCGTGCCGCTGCCGACACGTCGGTGTCGGTCCCCTATCTGGACTCGGTGCTGTTCCTGCTGGGGATCACGCGCGAGGAGATCGAACTCGCGGACGAGGCTGACGGTCTTCCGTTGCGCCCTGAGTCTCCATCAGGCTGATCCAGCGCGCGGGATGTGAAAGCTCGTGAGCGTCGCCGAACCCGGTGCGAGGTCGGTCCAGGCACCAGTGACCCGCAGGACAGCGACTCCGCATGTGGGGAACTTCTGCACGATTCGCTCGCGCGCATCAGCATCGCCGTCACCGGCGAGCAGCAGGGTGAGGTCGGCTATCCCCGGGTTGTGGCCGATGAGCAACGCGCTGGAGGCGGAGTCAGGGAGTGCGCGTACCACGGTGAGCAGAACGTGGACGCTGGCGTCGTAGATCGCCGACTCGATCATCACATGATGGGAGCTCACACGATCACCAACCAGCATCCACGTCTGCTGGGTGCGGGTGGCCGGTGACACGATCGCGTGGTCGAACGACCCCACAAGGCGTGCGAGAAGATCGCCCGCAACGGGGGCGTCAGATCGCCCGCGATCGGCAAGCGGACGCTCCACATCGGGGACCCCGGCGGGCCAGTCGGACTTCGCGTGTCGGAGCAGAACGAGGGTGCGCTCGGTCACTGCTCACGCACCCTGCGAGTGCAGACCACCGTCCACATGGACGATCTCGCCCGTTGTTGCCGGGAACCAGTCGGAGAGCAGGGCGACGCACGCGCGTGCGGTCGGGATCGGATCCTCAAGGTTCCAGCCGAGGGGAGCGCGCGTGCTCCACACCTCTTCGAAGTCCGCGAATCCCGGAATGCTCTTGGCCGCCATCGTGCGGATGGGACCGGCTGCCACGAGGTTGATGCGCACCCGCTTCGGGCCAAGGTCGCGGGCCAGATAGCGCGCGGTCGACTCCATGGCCGCCTTGGCCACGCCCATCCAGTCGTACGCCGGCCACGCAACCGTGGCATCGAAGTCAAGACCGACGATGGAGCCGCCCTCGGTCATGAGCGGAAGCGCAGCAGTGGCCAGCGACTTCAGGGAGTACGCCGACACCTGGACAGCTGTCGACACGTCCGGCCACTCGGTGTTGAGGAAGTTGCCGCCGAGCGCCGACTCGGGGGCGAAGCCGATCGAATGCAGCACACCGTCAAGGCGATCGACGTGCTCGCGTGTCCGTGCGGCAAGGGTCGACAGGTCCTCCTGGGAGGTGACGTCGAGCTCGATCACCGGCGCTGACGCGGGGAGTCGGCTCGCGACGCGCTTGGTGAGAGACATGGCTCGCCCGAACGACGTGAGGACGACGGTGGCGCCCTCCTCCTGCGCCACGCGCGCGACATGGAAGGCGATGGACTGATCGGTCAGCACCCCCGTGATCAGGACCTGCTTGCCGTCAAGAATCCCCATGACGATCTCCCTCGTGTCGTGTCTGGACAGGAATGCTCATGATGCTGGTGCCGGTGAGCCCGCGGGTCAGTGGCCCATGCCGAGTCCGCCGTCCACCGGGATGACCGCACCGGTGATGTACGAGCCGGCATCTCCAGCCAGTGACTGCACGACAGCGGCGATCTCATCGGCCTGGGCATACCTTCCCAGGGGGATCTGGTCGAGGATCTGCGAGCGGCGCTCCTCCGGCAGATCCGCGGTCATGTCGGTCTCGACGAACCCGGGAGCGACGACGTTGACGGTGATCCCCCGGCTGCCGAGCTCGCGGGCGAGGGACCGTGCAACGCCGATGAGACCGGCTTTGGAGGCTCCGTAGTTCGCCTGGCCGGCGGAGCCGAGAGCCCAGATGACACTTCCGATGAGCACGATGCGTCCGGTGCGCGCTCGGAGCATCCCGCGCGCCGCACGTCGACTCACCCGCAGGGCTCCGATGAGGTTGGTCTGGATGACGGTCTCGATGTCGTC
>CAZLHZ010000138.1:0-5988 GCA_964559285.1 uncultured Actinomycetes bacterium
TGACCAAGGAAGTCACTGGCATCAACCGCGGTCGTCACCAGTGCGTCATCAATGACGAACGGCAGGTCATCAGGATTCATGGACGCGAAGTCGCTCGTATCCCCCTGTGCCTTGAGCGCCTCGATCCCGGCCACGACGACCGAGCGCGGGAACGCCGTCCAGTACATCTTCGGCACCTCCCATGGCGCTCCGAGGTCGGCACGGAACGAGGGCGCGGCCGCCAAGGCGACGGCGTACGTCGTTACCCGGTGCGCCTGAATATGGTCCGGATGGCCGTAGCCCCCGAAGTCGTCGTACGTCACCACCACATGGGGACGGACCTCGCGAATGATCGCGACCAGCTCGGCAGCAGCGGTGAGCAGGTCGGCGCGCCAGAAGCAGTCGGTGCGCTCGTTGCTCGGCGTCCCGATCATCCCCGAGTCACGGAAGCGCCCCGGACCACCGAGCAGCCGCCAATCCGTGATGCCGAGCTCGGTCATCGCCGCACCAAGCTCGCCGCGGCGGTGCTCACCGAGTCGGTCCTGCTGATCCGCGGCCAGATGCGCGAGGTCCGGGAGCAGGATCTCCCCCTCCTCCCCGAGCGTGCAGGTGACGAGGGTGACGTGGTGCCCGGCATCGGCGTACATCGCCATCGTGGCGCCGGTGCCGATCGACTCGTCATCAGGGTGCGCGTGCACGAGCAGGAGGCGGCCGGTCGTGTCGGGGGAGGTCACGGGGCGACCATACCCATCCGCCACGCGGGACAGTCCCGACAGGGCAGGATGACCGCCATGACTGCCATGGGCACCGACAGCACCCAGTCCGCCGAGTCCTACCCGCGCCAGCAGGCCGCCACCCGACGCTTCCGCCTCGGTGCGCCGCGGTCCTTCCATGTGAGCGCCGACGGATCCCGGGTGACCTTCCTGCGCTCGCGCTCCGGTCGCGATCCGCTGACCCTGCTGTGGGCGCGCGATGTCGCCGGCGACGAACGCGTGGTCGTCGATCCGGCCGTGCTGCTCGCCGGTGCCGATGAGAACCTGCCGCCGCAGGAGCGGGCGCGCCGGGAGCGGATGCGCGAGGTGACCGGCGGGGTGACGGCCTATGCCGTGGATCGCGCGGGTGAGGTTGCCGCATTCGCGATCTCCGGTGTGCCCTATGTCGTGCGCCTTGATGATCCGGCCGCGGTCGCGCGCGAACTGCCCGCCCCCGGGCCGGCGATTGATCCGCGGCCGGATCCGACCGGTCGGCGGGTCGCGTTCGTCAGCGGGGGTGCGCTGCAGGTGTGTGACGTGGAGACGCGCACCACCACATCGGTGTGCGAGCCGGAGTCCGCGACGGTGACCTACGGTCTGGCCGACTTCGCCGCGGCTGAGGAGCTCGAGCGGGTGCGCGGCTTCTGGTGGCTGCCCGACGGGGAGCACCTGCTCGTCGAGCGGGTCGATGAGGCTCCGGTGCAAACCTTGTATATCGGTGATCCGGCCAACCCCGATCAGGAGCCGCAGCACCATCGCTACCCCGCGGCCGGCACCGCCAACGCCGAGGTCTCGCTCTGGCTGGTGTCGGTGGGTGGTGTACGCCGCGAGGTCGAGTGGGATCACGCGACGTACCCCTATCTCATGAGCGTGTCGGTCGGATCCCATGGTGATCCCCTTGTGTCCGTGCTCACCCGCGACCAGCGGCAGCGGGTGACCTACGCGCTCGACCCGGTAAGCGCCGTGATGCGCGCGGTGGTGACCCGCGAGGATGACTGCTGGGTGGATGTGATCCCGGGAGCACCCTGCTGGTCCCCGGATGGTCGACTCATCGATGTCGTCGCGGATCGGGATACCGACGCCTACCGCGTCGTGGTCGATGACCAGCCGCTATCTCCCGCTGACCTGCAGGTGGACTCGGTAAGCGATGTCGATGATGACTCCGTCACCGTCACCGCCTGGTGCTCCGGGCTGCGCCACCTGCCGATGCGCATCACATGGGATGGAGTCGCGCACCCGCTGGCATCGGAGTCGAGCACGGTCGCGAGTGCGACCGGCTCAGCTGGCACACGTGTCGTGACGCAGGCTGCTGCAAGCGATCCAGCGCAGATCACGAGCATCCTCGTGGATGATCGACCGATCGCGATCATCGAGTCCTATGCGGAAAGGCCGTGCGTTGAGGTGCATGAGCAGTCGTTGACGCTCGGAGCACGCGAATTGCCTGCGGTTGTGCTGTTCCCTCGCGATCATGTGCCGGGTTCGCGTCGACTGCCGATCATCTGCAGTCCCTACGGTGGACCGCATCACTCACGGGTCATGGCCTGGTCGCGTCTCTTCGCCGAGGACCAGTGGATTGCCGATCAGGGCTTCTGCGTGGTCATCGCCGATGGCCGAGGGACACCGGGGCGCGGGCCGGCGTGGGATCGTGCCGTGCACCGTGATCTGGCAACCCCCGTGCTGCAGGACCAGGTGGATGCGATTGGGGCCCTGGTGGCGGCGTACCCCGATGACGTCGATGGAACACGCGTCGGGATTCGCGGCTGGTCATTCGGTGGCTACCTGTCCGCACTGGCAGTGCTCGCGCGACCCGACGTCTTCCACGCGGCTGTCGCAGGGGCACCGGTCACGGAGTGGCGGCTCTATGACACGGCCTACACCGAGAGGTATCTCGGCGATCCCACTCACGATGCTGGGCCGTATGACGCGTGCTCACTGCTGCCGATGGCGGCCAGTCTCACGCGTCCGCTCATGATCGTCCACGGGCTGGCGGACGACAACGTTGTTGCCGCACACACCCTGCAGCTGTCCTCGGCACTGCTGGCCGCGGGCCGACCGCACACGGTGCTGCCGCTGAGCGGGGTCACGCACATGACACCGCAGGAGGTGGTGGCCGAGAACCTGCTCCGCCTCGAGGTGGAGTTCCTGCGGGACGCGCTCAGGTGACGCTGTCGCGTTGATCGGGCCGGCGCGTTGATCAGGCCGGCCGGAAGGAGTCGTGCACGACCGGCTGGGCGTGCTTGACCATGACGTGATGGGTGACGGTGTATTCCAGCACCGCCTCGTGACTCATGTCCTTGCCGAAGCCGCTCCCCTTGACTCCCCCGTGCGGCGCCTCCGAGGCGATCGGCAGGTGGTCGTTGACCCAGGTGACACCGGCCTCGAGCCGATGGGTCACTCGCAGGGCACGCGCGACATCACTGGTCCACACCGAGCTCGCCAGCCCGTAGCGGCAGTCATTGGCGAGGGCGACCGCCTCATCCTCGTCAGTGAATGGCAGAACAACGACGACCGGTCCGAAGATCTCGCCCTGGACGATCTCGCTGTCCTGCCGCGGATCAACCAGCAGCGTCGGCGGGTAGTAGGCACCGGGACCATCGGGAACCTCCCCGCCCGTCACGACACGTGCACCCTCATTGACCGCGCGCGTGACGAAGCCGTGGACGCGATCGCGATGGGCACGGGAGATGAGCGGGCCGATGTCGGTCGTCGCGTCCAATGGATGCCCGACACGGATGCTCGACATGACGTGACGGAGTGCCTCCACGGCATCGCTCATGCGGTCGCGCTGGACATAGACCCGCGTCGCCGCCGTGCAGTCCTGACCCGAGTTGTACGTCGCTCCCAGCGCGATCGCGCGCGCCATGGACCCGAGGTCGGCGTCGTCGAAAACCAGCACGGGTGCCTTGCCACCGAGCTCGAGATGGACCCGGGTGGCGGAGTCGGCGGCAGTGCGCATGACCGCGTGACCGGTCGCGGTGGATCCGGTGACCGACACCATGCGCACCCGCGGGTCACGGATGATTGCCTCGCCGATGTCGGCTCCCCCGGTGACGACATTGAGCACCCCTGCCGGGATGCCGCACTCGATCGCCAGACGTGCCAGTTCAAGCGTTGTGCGCGGCGTCGACGGGGCAGGCTTGAGGACGACACTGTTGCCGGCAGCCAGGGCCGGACCGATCTTCCAGATCGCCATGACGAGCGGGAAGTTCCACGGAGCGATGCTGCCCACGACTCCGAGGGGGCGTCGGATGAGCATCGACGTGTAGCCCGTCGACAGGATTCCAGCGCCAGTGCCCTCCAGCGAGCGACCAGCACCGGCAAAGAACCTCAGGTTGTCAGCCGCAAAGGGGAGTTCGCCGTCAGCGAAGACGGCGCGCGGCTTGCCGGTCTCCTCGATCTCGAGCGTGGTGAGCAGGTCGACATTGGCCTCGAGGGAGTCGGCCAGACTCAGCAGCAGCCGGGCCCGCTCCCCCGCGGTGAGCTGCGACCACTCGTGCTGCGCTGCCTGTGACGACTCGGCAGCGCGTGCCACATCAGCCACGGTTGACTGGCGCACCTCGATGAGCGCCGCGTCCGTGGCCGGGTCGATGAGGGTGATGGTCGAGCCGCCGCCGGGTGTGCTCTCGCCGTTGATGAAGGTGCCCTCGACTCGCGAGGTGGTTCCCGACATGTGTGTCTCCTAGGAGTTGAAGCCGACACCGAAGCGGTCGAGCAGACGCAGCCAGATCCCACGCCGACCCGTGCGGTCCTCGCGGGCGAGGGCCGCACGGGTCACCTGGACGGTTGGGTAGCGCAGCGGTTCCGGGGGAAAGGCGATCGGCTTGCGGCGTACCAGATCAAGACGCGTGCGCTCGGTGTCATCACCCGCGAGCAGGTCGAGAGCGGTCTGCGCTCCGAATCGTGAGGCCGCGACGCCCAGTCCGGTGAAGCCGACGGCGTAGGCGATACGCCCGTTCATGGTCGTGCCGAACACCGGCGTGAAGCGCGAGGTCGAGTCAATGAGCCCTGCCCAGCGGTGCGTGAACTTCAGCCCCGCCAGCTGCGGGAAGGTCTCGAAGAACTGCCGAGCCAGCAAGTCATGGGACGAGTCACGCTGCTCGCGGGCAGCATCGGTGCGATTGCCGAAGTAGTAGATCGCGTCATAGCCGCCCCACAGAATGCGATCGTCATCGGTGCGCCGGTAGTAGTGGAACTGGTTGCCGACATCCGTGAGACCCTGCGATTCGCGCCAGCCGATGGAGTGGAGCTGATCAGCAGTGAGCGGCTCGGTCATGAGCACGTGGTCGTAGATAGGCAGGATGCGTGATCGCAGGCCCGGCACGAGTGGGCGATAGGCATTGGTGGCCAGCAGCACGCGTCGGGCGTGAATGCTCCCTGTCGCCGTGCTGACGCGGACTCCGCTGCCATCGGCGTGAACCGAGGTGACCGCAGAGTTCTCGTGCAGGGTGATGCCCATGCGCAGGGCGGTCGCCTTCAACCCCCAGGCGAGACGGGCGGGATCGACAAGTCCGCCGCCACTGCGCACGCGCAGGCCCGCGAGGAACGTCGGTGAGTGGACATCGGCCTGCACCTCATCACGATCCAGCAGGGTGACGTCCTCGCCCCACTGCGCGTGCAGGCGATGTGACTCGGCGAGGGCAGTCACCTCATGCGGTTGGGTGGCTGCTGCCGTCTTGCCGCAGCGTCGCAGTCCTGCGTCGATGCCATGGGCGGTGACGAACTGCTCGATCTCGTCCAGGTTCTGGCGACCCATGCGCAGCAGCATGGGCATGTCATGCGGCCACAGGGCAAGTCCGTGCGCGATGCCGTGCGTCAGTGACTCCGAGATGAATCCGCCATTGCGACCGGAGGCTCCGAAGCCGACCTCGTGGGCATCAAGGATGACGATGCTGTCGCCGGGAGTGCGCTGTGCCTGCTCGATCGCCGCCCACAGTCCGGTGAATCCCGCTCCGATGATGACGAGATCGGCCGTAGTCCGGCCCGAGAGCGCCTCGACAGCAGCAGGTCGCTCCGAGCGATCGGTCCAGAAGGGAACCGGTCGCGCATCCGTCAGACTCGGCTGGACGGCCATCTCATCCCTCGAGGGGCAGGATGACAGCCTTCTGCGCCGGCCACGACAGGGCAACCGGCATGCCGCGATGTGCCGTCGTCGTGCCCTGGCATGTGACGAAGACAGGCGTGTCATGACCGGGGACGTTCACGGCGATGCGTGATGTGCGACCGAGGAACTCGGGCGCCAGGACGGTGCGCTGCAGCC
>CAZLHZ010000139.1:0-1370 GCA_964559285.1 uncultured Actinomycetes bacterium
AGACATACATACATACATACATACATACCATCGCTCAAATAAGAACTGATGCAACTCCTGATGCTATTCAATTTGCTCCTAATTATGGAAGAGCATTAAAAGCATCCAACTCATCTAAAGCAAGTTTTTACGGAACAAAAAATGGATGCACATTCATTTTTGGAACCTCTGGATATGATTATCAAAAAACATCTGCTGGACTTTATGCAACAAATAATTCTACAATAAATCTACATGGACCAACAGCTATTGCTCAATATGGTGTAGATGTTTTAGTAGATAATAATTCAATTTTAAATATTGAACCTACAAGAGCAAGGTCTGGATTTGGTTTAGAAGTTAGTGGATTTGATCTAAGCTCTGGAGAGAATCATACTGCTGTAGAACTTCATGCTACTAGAGCTTGCTTAGTTGCAAACAAGAATTCAACTATAAACTTACTAGATTTAGGAGCATTCCCTTCTAACTGGGGCAGAGGCGCGTTAGGTTCTCAATACTTATCTAATGGAATTGATTATCCAGTAAATACCTATGATATAAGTTCCTATATCTCTTCAGGTTGTTTACAATTCTATCCAAATCCTCAAGATAGCAATGCAATCACTAGTAATAAATTAGATGATCTAGTAAATGCTGGAGGTTTAGGGCTTACAGTTCCTTCATATCCCAAATTTACTTTGGGAACAGGATTATTACAATTATTCGTAACAGACAATCCAATAAATAGCGCAGCAACTTTCTCTACTAGATCTAAGATTACTCAAGGTGGAGTGTGTATAAGAGCCACTGAAGATAGCATAGTTAATGTTAGAAATGTTCACTTCCCAATAGGAACAAATGGATCTCCTTTAGATGGCTTCTACTATACCACTAGCGGAAGTGATTGTGATAAGCTTATGATTTGGAACATAGCAGATACATCAAGACTTAATGCTTCCTATCTTTCTGTTAGTGGTCTACATCCTGCGGATACTATTTATCACGGTCCTAGTGCTTTCTGGGTTTCATCACAAACAGGTACTGGTGCAGTATATGTTCCTGCTTCTGGGGCACCCGCTGGAACTCCCGATACAGGACCAATTAGCGTTTTAGATTTGTATGGAGCAGGTAGTAGCATTTGGATTATTCCATCAGGGGTAACTCTAAACTCTCCATTCAATAGATTCTATTTACCAACGGGAAGTGAAACCACTGCACAGCGTAGAATAGTTTCACAGGCTGGTATAAACTATAGTGGAACTACTAAATACTTAATAGGTGCAGGTCCTGACGAGTCGCTAAACCAAGGGGTCTTTAGAATTTATTGGAGTCCTAAAGCTAGTGCAAGAGTTTTACAGACAGACCTTAGTGGATTCTATAAAGGAGCATAC
>CAZLHZ010000139.1:1380-5986 GCA_964559285.1 uncultured Actinomycetes bacterium
TCCTACAGGAGAAACTAATGCAAGTAGCTTATTCCCTGATTTATTGAAGTTAAGTTTTGACTCTAATAATGACGGAATCAATGATCAGATGTGGACATCAGGATTCTACTATTGTTCAGAGATGCTACAAGAAAATCCAACACAATGTTTACTAGATGAATCAGCAGCTAAGACATTTGCTAATGCTCAGAACGCTAGCGTAGGTCTTGCTGGAAGACCCAAGAAAGTTACTATCTACAGAAGTAGAAGTGATTCAGGTAGCAATAGAGATTCTGAATCTTACACAGGTGATGCTTCTGGTTCCTTAGGATTTAAGTCTGCTCTAATATTTGATCTTTCGAGAGATAACTAATGGCTGAAAAAATATATCAAGACAGTGCTTACAGATTTACAGATCCAGTTCGTCTATTTAAAGCGAACGATCCATACTATTTTGAAGTTGATAATATACCACTTAAGCAACTTCAAGAAAACTGCTTATGGTTAAAGGATCAAATTAGAAAGGAAACTCAAAATAAAATCTCCTCTGTAAAGAGAGCAGATATAGATGAGCTACGTCCTTATGCTAACGGATCTGATAGAGTTGTAAGAGTTAAACCCGGAAGATACTCTGCCAGAATAAATGATGCTTCCACAAGAACACCTTTAGCTTATCTTAGAAAAGCAATGGGTCAAGCCATTGGAGATGTTGATGCTTGGGAAGCCGCTCTACCTAATCCCGGAACATTTCCAAATAATAAAAATGCTATTTTACAAGATGCTCTAGAATCATTTAAGAGCATATTAGCTCAAGACGCCATTGGAATGAATGGTCTTGCTGAAAGAGCTTTCACTTGGCCTGTAGTAAATTCAGATACTCCTATAGACAATGATGGAGCAGATTCTCCTGATGGAACCTTACGCTATGGAAATTATGATGTTAACTATCCCGGAGGAGGAGCTTCATTAGCTCCTTTCGTAATTTCACAAGCTTTGCTTTGGGCAAAATCTTCTGGGTCTTCTGAAAGCTCAATAGCTCTTCCAACTTTTGAAACAACTAATATCGAAAATGGTTGGGCTAAGATGCCAAAAACAGAAAGCTTTTTTATCAAGGCTTGGAGAGGTGTAGGTAGAACAGCCATAGTAGATGTAGAAGATGAGTTATCAATTGAAGTTCCTAATTTTGATCCTACTGATTTTTCTTACACAGATGAAGATGGTGTAGAGACTCCCGTAGCAGGAGTATCTCAAAGAATAGATTTAGTTTTTATCTATAGCAAACCTATTGACATGAGTGGTGTCAATATAATGAATAGCTCAGGAAAAACTAAAATAACAAAACCAACTTTAGGAATTGTCAGAGGTGCTGGTATAAAAGTAAATCTTAGAGAAACTCAGAGTTATACTAGTGATTATTTAGTTACAACAAACGATTCTATTTTGGCTCATCCCGGTGATCAAAACAATGATAACATGGGATTTAACTCTACCTCATCAAATGATATTCCATATGATATGAGAGGTAGCTTTCCCAGCCCTGATGATTTACTAAACTTAGCTCCTCTTATCTCTGAGAAATTAGAAGATAATGCATTTGAATTGGTAGGACAGTCGATTCTTCCTATAGCTTATGTGTTTGTTGCCGAAAGCTCTCAGGTAATCCTTTCTACTGACGTAATCGATATTAGACCTTTCTTTAGAACTGCCGAGCTAACATACAACGAAAGAGCGGGTATTACTGCTGCTTTCCCACAACTATCCTTAGCCAATCCTGCGGTAGGTAAAGCTCAGTTAGATTATGAGATTAAGAGATCTTATGAAAGTCTAAACACTAGAGTTGAAGAGCTAAGAAATGCCGTAGGGGATCCTCAGACTGGTATGAATACTCTAGCCACTGGTTATATTTTTGGTGGCTGGAATTTTGGACCAGAAGGAGCTATGTATGATTTTTATAAGAGAGAGTTTGCTGCTGATGATGATCAAAGCACTCTAAGCACAGATTCCTATGTTAAATCATATATAACTACAAAGTATGGAATTGGAGGAGCAGCGGCTCAAATATCTATTCCAACTTATCCAGATTGGGATTTAGCTAAGTGGGTAGTTGTACAAGATCAGCTTGATGATAAAGGTTTATATGTTAATGACTATATCAATACTTTCTGGTCACAAAGCAACAGTCTAAATAATGATAACTTTGTAGATGAATCTGTTGCCGCTGGAAGTTATCTAGGTGCTGTAAAATCAGATGGAACCACACCACAAGGAGGGACTCCTTCTAGAATTAAGAATTTCCAAAATCCAACATCTTTCCATTATGTTTCAAAGAAAATACAGTTTGTAAGACCTGACTGGTTAGCTGATTATAAAGTTAACGTAAGTTTTGTAAATTGCATTGCACCTAATAGTGGAGCTTCAGATGTTGAAACTCCTTATTGTGGTCACTGGGTTGAAAAAGGAAATGATGAGTTTACCATTTATGTTGCATTTGGACAGTTAGACTTTACAGTAATGAATGATACTGGTAGAAATAAATTTGGTAGAACTGTAACAATTCAAGATTATGATAGACCATATCCAGCATCATATTCGTTTATTCAGTACAGTGGTGGTAAAAAGAAAAAGAAAACTGCAATTACAGTAAATAATAGAGGAACAGGATTATTCTCAGGATTCATTGTTCCAGTTGGAGATATATTATATTCTGATATAGATCCTTTAACTAGGGGCTTCTTAGGAAATCCTAGAGTAGCTAAATGCACCTATCCAACAATCATGTGGTCTATTGAGGGAGTACCTGTTCGAGACTCTCAATTCTTATATGGAAATCTAAATCAAACTAATCCAACTATCGTTCTTAAGGATAAATAATTGGTAGATTTTAGTCCTACATTTGGATGCGGGGAATATTTACCCGGTAGAGGTCCGGGTAATTTTCCTGACTATTCATTTGGAGGAAATATAGATGTGCCAGATGATCCCCCTCCCGGAGGTGGTGGATCTGAACCTCCATTACTAGACGAACCTCCTCCTGTAAGACCTCCGGGAGATGAACCTGCTGATGTTTTTACTCCAAGATATATTATTGATAGAGATTTAAATGCTGCTGGAGCAGTTTTTCAGGATGCAGGAATCCCCTTTACATTCAATGGTCAAATTGGTAATTTAGTTAAATTTATTTTTAGATTAAAAAGCACATTTGTAACAAATTCTACTTCTATTAATCAATTAAGAGTTAATGAAATAGCTTTTGCACAAGCGTATGCAGCTACAAAAGTTGCTGGTCCTACTGGAGCACCAACATACTTTGTAGAATCTCAATCAACTGGTTTAAATCTAATCGGAATTAAACCTAATACTCCAACACAAGCATTTGGAGGAAACTACTCTAGTCAATCTCCTACTCTAGCGTTCTTTAAACCAGCAAGTTCAGCTTTTATACAATCTCCAAATACTGGAAATAACACTAGAAATACTGCTGGAAGAGGATTAGTAAATACTGCTAGTGCTAGTAAAGTTACTTCATTTAGTGTAAAAGATTCTATAGATCCAAAAACATTTCAAACAGCAATAAATATAAAAACTAACTCTACTGCTGGCAATGGGTTACTAGGTGCTAAATTACAATCTTCGGATATAGTTACACAAACTATAAATACAGGTGTTATAGATTTAAATGATCCTAGAATAGCAGAAGCTATTCTTCAGAATAGACCATCTGGTATTCAAGATGAGAATGCCTTTTGGGATACATTTCCAGATAGAAAAACCTTAGTTAAAAATACTACAGGTTACTTAAATTTATTTGATGAGTTCATTGATAATAGTGTTAACTATATTCTATCTAATATAAAGAGTTCTTCTTGGAGTCCTAAAAGACTAGCAGGATTTAATGCAGAAGCAGTTTACAATAGTCTAAATAAACAAACTAAAGAACTATTTTCTAAGATAAAAAACTATGACGGAACTCCAATAAGCAGAGATCAAATATTTTCAATGATAGGTTCTAGAATCTTAGATGGAACCTTAGATAATTTTACTTCTGGATTTTTGGAACAATTAGCAGAGAGCAGCAGTCAAAATACTTCAGTAACTTATATAAGAAGCACAGATGATCGAGTGAATGAAGTTGCTGCTGTTGAATTAATAGAAAGAAATATGTTTCCTTTAGATCCTAAGAAGACTAAAGAAAGAGCATCTAAAATACTGCCAAACTGGAAAAGCCTATCATCAGATACTGATAGACACATTAATATTATTGTAGAGGGTGAATCTAAAAAATATTACATTAAGGATGATGATACTTTTATTAACAACTCATCATACGCCTTAAAGGATGGAGAGTATTTTGAAATAAACGTAAGTGGAACTAATAAGAGATATTACACTGACTCAGAAAAAGACCACGCCTTTATAGTTCCAGAAGAGATCAAACAAAAAGCTATAACCTTACTTGGAGGTAGCCCTTATAGAATATTAGAAGTTAGTTCTGGTAATGCTGATACTATAGAGTATGAATATTCATTATCAGCACCTAGACAAAACTTTTATTTCTTGAAAGCTGTTCTGAGTTCGTTAGAAACTTCCCCTCATGATAGCGGATCTTTCTTACTTAAAGATACTAGAT
>CAZLHZ010000140.1:0-5978 GCA_964559285.1 uncultured Actinomycetes bacterium
CCGGTTTCTGCCGAAGATCCGGCTTCGGCAGGTCTCACGATCTAGACTTCGGCCACCTGCGAGGGCCTGGAGGTCCCCATGTCACGTGGTCCCATTCCCCAGCGCGCACGGGTGTGGCTCGTCCCCGTCGCCGTCGCCGCTCTCATCATCGGCACCGCATCCGCGGTGGTGGCGAAGCCGAACCGGCCAACCGCGCCCGGCAAGCCGACCTCGGTGTCCGTCGAGGCGGCATCCGGCGAGTTGACGGTCTCTTGGAAGAAGCCGTCCAGCGGCGGGACGGTGGGCGGGTACGTCGCCACCGCGACCCCCGGGGGGCGGTCGTGGCCCACCACGAAGCTCACCGGCACAATGAAGGGACTCGTGAACGGCAAGGAGTACACCATCTCCGTTGTGGCCAAGGGCACGGGCAAGGCCGATGACAGCCCTGCCGCGACAGCCAAGGGCACACCGGAGGCGCCGGCGTTGGAGATCAGTGGGTCACTGGTGACATCGGCGGCGCTGACCAAGGCAAATGGCACCGCGTGCACCAAGTGGGGTATCGCGACGAAGGCCAAGTCCGGAGCACCGACCCCGGATTGTCAGCTCGTCGCGGCGGCCATCCTGCCCGATGGACGCATCTACACCAGCGCGTTGGCAGATGCGGCGACCAGCAAGAACTTCAGCGTTCTCGTGCGAGCCGGGGCGAATGAACGTGAAGACCTCACCCTGCACCTGCTTCGTGCGGACGGTGCGTACATCGGACCCGTGGTGCTCGGCACCAAGCGGACCGGCAACAGGACGTTCGGGCTGATGAGCCTGGCTGGTCTGGCCACTGGCAAGGTCACGGTCCCGGCGCTGACTCTCAGCAAGGTCGGCAATGCGACCGCTTTTGCGAGCATGAAGTCGGGGTCGGTCAAGACCGGATCCCTCACCTCACGACTGTGTCCGGGCAATGTGCCGGTGGGCGCTGGTCGTGCGGGCTATCGCACGTCCTGCGGCGGATCGGGGATCGTCGGCCGTGTTCGTGTGCCCGCTGCCGACGGCGACCTGCCAGCCTCGTGTAACGGGTGGATGAACTCCGGCAAGGTCATGCCCCAGACATGCTTCAACGACATCAAGGGCCTGCTCGCGGGGATGGGTCAGGGCACTGTTCAGGAGTTCATCTCCGCCTGCACGGGTGCGATCGGTAAGACCCAGGCGAATGCGCCGCAGGCGTGTGCCACCTTCCTCGAGAATCCGGGTGGCGGTCAGGGGGATGGCGATCAGGGCGGCGGTGGCGACAACGACGGCGGTGACCCGTGCGCCGAGGTGGCCTCGGGCGGTGACCTCGACGAGGACGGCATCCCGAACGCCATTGACGTTGACGACAACGGTAACGGCACGGTCGACATGGCGGATCCGGAGACTGACGGCACGTGCACCGTCGAGCCCTACAAGGGCATCCGCATGACGATCGGCTCAGGACGTCCCCTCAACTACGCGGTGGTGGCGGCCGGTCTGGCCACCGCGCAGGAGCTCTCGGATGACATTGATGCCCTGTTCGATAGAGGCGAGTTCAGTATCGCCTACTACGTCTACAAGACGGGTTTCTTCCCCGGTGCCCTGGAGGTCGACGGAGCGATTCCTGCTGTGTGGGTCACCTGCCCAGGCGTTGCGTGGTGCGATCCTGCGTTGAATCCGCGCACGGTGCTCGGCACCAACGTCGAGGAGAAGAATCCCCAGTCGGTCTATGCCGATGAGGCGGAGAACAACTCCCAGCATCGCTTCCAGTACGCCATCAATGAGCCGTTCAAGACCTTCCTCGCGGAGACTGATTCAGCCTGTGAAGATCCCGAACTTCCCGAAGGATGGCGGACGCCGTGCTGGGGTGAGATCGATGCCCCAATGACCTTCGGCAGCCCCGATGCCAGCTGCAATTTCATGGCCTATGACCCGAATTTCAATCCCAATGTCCCCGCTGCAGCTCGCAACTTCCTCTGGCGCAGTGTCTGCGGTGAGGCTGGTCGACAGCGGGTGGTCTTCGGTGGTGGTATCCAGCCGAGACTCGCCGCCGGCTCCACCCAGTCCATCCGCTCGCAGGTGTCAGCCCTCGATGTGCTGCGACTGAACTACCTCCTGCCGGGTGGCGGGGTGGGCTCCATCGCCACCACGATCGGTACTTACCCGATCACTGCTCCGATGGCCCGTGCCTTCGGCAACGGGCAGGGCGATTCTGTCGCAGTCGACTACAGCAGTGAGTCGCCGCTCGGTGCTGTCGGGAACGCAGTCATGATCTCCAGCGAGAATCGGACCCTGAGCGTGCAATTCAATCGCCCGCAGCGTGAGCAGTTCCCAGGTGAGGCGGGGACGACGGGCTACCACGATCTGCACGGCCTCAACTATGGACTGCAGTTCGAGCTCGGGGACACCCAGTTCGGATGCGGTGCCGGAGAGTTGCGATCCAACTCGGGCAGTTCCGATCCGTGGATGGTGGATTCGGCCTACACGAGCGCCCCCGACTTCGAGCAGGCTGATGGCGGCGACGACTACGCCAACCAGCTCACTCCGCTGCGTGACGCCATCGCGGACAGTCCCACGAAGGCGCCTGGAGTCGAGCAACTCATCTTCACGGTCGACCTGGTGAAGTGTTTCCAGGATCGCCGTGAGTGGCTCGTGGATGCCTTCGCCTCACTGGAGACCAATGAGTGGACATTCTCGATGACGGATCTCAATCTGCCTGAGGGTGCCGACGTGGACGGCTCGGCCACGAACTGGATGGATTCACAGCTGGGTGGCAATGGGAGCTGCATTCAGGCCAGCCTCGTGGCACGAGGTGAGGCCAAGACGGGCGGAACGGATGCGGCCAACCAGCAGTTCTGCCTGCAGTTCGCGCCGGGAACCCTGAACAACGGCGTCACGTGATGTGAATCTGAATGCACGGAGGGCCGGGACTTAAGTCCCGGCCCTCCGTGCATTCAGCGGCGGTCAGTGAGACGCAGTCTGGAGGTCCACTCACTCTGGGAGGCACCGTGAAGGCACAGGTCGGAGATCGCATCCTCATCCATCCCACGCACATGAACGAGCCCACGCGTCAGGGCGAGATTCTCGAGGTGCACGGCACCGAAGGATCCCCGCCCTATCTCGTCCGATGGGATGACGGTCACCGCAGTCTGGCGTTCCCCGGTGTCGGCGCGCAGGTCCTACACGGCGGGCACCAGCGCTCCGCGTGACGAGGGTCAGTCCTTGACAGCCTGCAGGGTGTACGTGAGAGGCAGACGTTCCGGACGGTCCTCGAGCACCCACTCGCCGTCGGCGCGGAGCCTCATCCCCTGCGGCATGGCCTGCCACGGCACGGACTCGTGCTCGACGAGCATGGTCAGTCGCATCCCTCGGCTCAGCAGGGCCGACACCACCTCGCCGAGGCCGTGGTTCCAGCAGTGGGACCGGGTCGCGGTGAAGGTGGTGCCGGTGTCGACGTACGAACCATCCGACTCGTCCGTCACGGGCTCAATCGTCTGCCGGTAGGGCAGGTCGACGACGAGGAGGCCATCGTCACGTCGTTCGTCGATCGCCCAGAGCATGGGATGCCATTCACGAAGGAAGAGTCGACCACCGGGTGCGAGCAGCCCGGTGACGACGTCGGCCCACATGTCAATGTCATCAAGCCAGCACAGGGCGCCGATCCCGGTGAAGACGAGGTCAAAGGACTCACGCGACAGGACATCGAAGGCCTGATCCACACGTGCCTGCACAAAGTCGACATCGGCCGCGCATCGCTCGGCGATCTCACGCGCCATGCGCACGGCCTCGCCTGAGAAGTCCAGCCCGGTCATCCGGGCGCCGAGCCGCGACAGCGAGATCGTGTCCGTCCCGATGTGGCACTGCAGGTGCACCCCGCGCAGTCCCTCGACCGATCCCAGACGGGGCAGGTCGAACCGCACAACCTCGCTGAGGTACGCCGGATCCGCGACCATGCGCTCGACGCAGTAGCCCTCGGATGCGGCGTGCGCCGGTGCCCGCTCATCCCACGAGGCGAGGTTGTCGGCGAGATACGGGTCCATGGCGATTCAGGCCTTGGTGAGCCAGAAGGCCAGGCCCAGATCCTCATCGCCACCGCTGGCGGCGGTGCCGGAGAGCTCACCGGAGACGACATCGACCGCGAGCACCTCGTCGGCGATGGCGGCACCGTGGGCATCGAGGGCGGCCAGGGTCTCGGCCTGAGTGGATGTCCAGATCAGGCGGATCCGGTCGGAGACCTCCAGGCCGGTGCTCTTGCGGGCCTCCTGGATCAGTCGGATGACCTCGCGGGCGATGCCGGCTCGGCGCAGCTCATCAGTGAGCGTCAGGTCCAAGGCCAGCGACTCTCCGTGGGCGGACGAGACTCCCCATCCGGAGCGCGGAGTCTCGGTGATCACGAGATCGTCGGCCGTGATGGAGATGTCACCGAGGCCGCCGACGCTGATGACAGCGGTGCCACCCTCGCGCACCTCGGCTGACAGCGCATGGGCGTCGGCCGCTGCAATGGCAGCGGCGACGAGCTGGGTCTGGCCGCCGAACCGCTTGCCGAGGGCACGGAAGTTGGCCTTGACCGCGACATCGACAAGGTCCTCGGAGTCCCCGGACAGCGACAGCACCTCCTGGACATTGAGTTCGTCGGCGATCTCGGCGATGAGGTCATCGGACAGGGTGGGCCACGCGGGTGAGGCCACGAGGGCGCGGGCGAGGGGCTGTCGGGTGCGCACATTCGATGCTGCACGCGCAGCTCGCCCGAGCTCGACGACACGACGGACCGTGGCCATGGCCTCGGCAAGGTGAACATCGACAGCCTCGATGCCAAACTCCGGCCATGAGGCCAGGTGAACGGACAGAGGCGCGGTTCTGTCGACCGGACGCACCAGGTCCTGCCACACCCGCTCGGTGATGAAGGGGGTGAACGGCGCCATGAGCAGGGTGACCGTGCGCAGTGCGGTGTCGAGTGTCGCGAGGGCGGCGGGGTCGCCATCCCAGAAGCGTCGACGGCTGCGGCGGACGTACCAATTTGATAGATCGTCGACGAACTCCGAGATGAGGCGCCCGGCCTTCTGGGTGTCGAAGCGATCGAGGGCCTCATCCACCTCGCGCGAGACTCGTGCGCACTCCGAGATCACCCAGCGATCGAGGACCGGCCGCGCACTGACCTGCGGATCCGCGTCACTGGGTGTCCACTCTGCGGTGCGGGCATAGAGCGAGAGGAAGGACGCGGTGTTCCAGTAGGTCAGCAGTGTCTTGCGGACCACTTCGCCGATCGCCGAGTGTCCGACGCGCCGCGCCTGCCACGGGGAGCCGGCAGCCAGCATGAACCAGCGGACAGCATCCGCGCCGTGTTGATCCATGAGAGGGATCGGCTGCAGCACGTTGCCGAGGTGCTTGCTCATCTTGCGGCCGTCCTCATCGAGGATGTGGCCGAGGCACACGACATTGCGGTAGGACGACTCATCGAAGACCAGCGTGCCGATCGCCATGAGGGTGTAGAACCAGCCGCGGGTCTGATCGATGGCCTCGCAGATGAAATCGGCGGGGTAGCTCTTCTCGAAGGTCTCAACTCCGTTGTGCGGATAGCCCCACTGGGCAAAGGGCATGGCCCCGCTGTCGTACCAGCAGTCGATGACTTCCGGCACTCGTCTCGCGGTCTGCCCGCACTGCGGGCACGGCAGGGTCACGTCGTCAACGAAGGGGCGATGCGGGTCCAGAGTGGCCAGATCACGACCGGCCAGGGTCGCGAGTTCGGCAATGGATGCCACTGCGGTGATGTGGCTCTCGGGGCATCGCCACAGCGGCAGGGGCGTGCCCCAGTAGCGATTGCGCGACAGTGCCCAGTCCACGTTGTTGTTCAGCCAGTCGCCGTAGCGACCCCACTGGATGGTCGGCGGGAACCAGTTGGTCTCGGAGTTCTCGCGCAGGAGGGCATCCTTGATTGCGGTGGTGCGGATGTACCACGACGGCTGCGCGTAGTAGATGAGCGGTGTGTGACACCGCCAGCA
>CAZLHZ010000141.1:0-3968 GCA_964559285.1 uncultured Actinomycetes bacterium
TCGGCGTCCTGACGTGCGACACCGACGAGCAGGCGGCGGCACGCTCCGGCCCCGGCAAGGACAACAAAGGCTACGAAGCCGCCATTGCCGCCCTCGAAATGGCGGACCTGACCAAAAAGGTCGCCGACATCGGTGCGGTGCGGTCGCTCGGATTCGGAGTCGCCCCGTGACCGAACGCGACGGACAACTTTTCAGCGCCCGCGTTCTCGCCCGCGAATTGGCCCTGAAGTTCCTTTATGCGTGCGATCTCGGACAGGAATCAGGACCGGAGTCCTTCGAAGCCTTCGCCTCGGCGGAAGACGTCGGCGGGTTGGCCCGCGAACACGCCCGGCAACTCGTCGGCGGCGTGATGCGGGAGAAGCCCGCGATCGACGCGATGATCCGCACGATCGCCCGCAACTGGACGCTCGAGCGCATGGCGGCCATCGACCGCAACGTGATCCGCATCGGCACCTACGAACTCCTGTTCACCCCCGACATTTCGCCGGCTCTCGTCATCGATTCCGCCATCGAACTTTCGAAGCGATTCTCAACCGAGAATTCAGGCAAGTTCGTCAACGGCATCCTCGATCGCGTGAAGGACGAAGCCGCGCGGACGAAACCCGCGAAGGAAGGCGGCTAGGGTGTTCGGCAAACTCACCGCGGCCCTCAAGGAAGGGCTCCGCAAGACCAAAGAAAAGATCCTCGGTGGGATCCGCGCGATCCTTCCGTTCGGTCGCGATCTCGACGCGGACTTGGTCGACCAGCTCGAAGAGCACCTCTATTCGGCCGACATCGGCCCGCGAACGGTCGGCAAGATCATGGAAGCGGTCCGCGCCGCCTGGAAGAACCGAACGATCAAGACGACGGACGAGTGCTTCGCGTTCCTCAAGGCGCACGTGAAGGGCATCCTTTCCGGAGAAAGCACCGCACTGCGTCGCGCGGCGTCGGGGCCCACGGTCGTGTTGGTCGCGGGCGTGAACGGCACCGGCAAGACCACCTCGATCGCGAAAATCGCGAACCGCCTGAAGAAGGACGGCCCGGTGATCCTCGCGGCGGGCGACACCTTCCGCGCCGCGGCCTCCGAACAACTCGCCCTTTGGGCCGACCGCATCGGCGTTCGACTGATCCGTCAGGACAAGGGCGCCGATCCCGCGGCGGTGGCCTTCGACGCGGTCGAAGCGGCGCTGTCGTCGAAGGCGGCGTGGCTCGTGATCGACACCGCGGGGCGCCTGCACACGCAGGAAAACCTCATGGCGGAACTCGACAAGGTGAAGCGCATCATCCGCAAGCGCATCCCCGACGCGCCCCACGAAACGCTGCTCGTCCTCGACGCCACGACCGGACAAAACGCCATTTCCCAAGCCGTCGAATTCGGCAAGGTGCTCGACCTCACCGGGCTCGTCCTCACGAAGCTCGACGGGACGGCCAAGGGGGGTGCGATCATCGGCATCCGGGATCAGGTGAAGATCCCCGTCAAGTTCGTCGGCGTCGGTGAAAAGGTCGACGACCTCGAAACTTTCGATCCCGACGGATTCGTCGAAGCGCTCTTCGAGACTCCGGAGACGAAGGGCTAGTCGGCACCGATGAACGCGCTCCGGTGGTTGCTGCTGCTCGGTGTCGGGGCGATCCCGTTGGTCGCGTTCCCCGGGCCCTTCTTCGACGGCTTCGCGACCCCGCGGCAAGCCCTCGCCGTCGCATGGGTGCTTCCCTTGGCCCTTCTCGCGGCCGAGCGCACCCCCGGAGCCCTACCCCGAATCCGACTCCCCGTGCTCGCCCTCGGCCTGACGGCGCTCGGAGGATGCGTCCCCCACGTCCTCGGACACTTCGACGCGAACGCGCTCGCAGTCGGGCTTTGCCGGACCACCATCCCCCTCGCGTTCGTCGTCGCGGGTGCCGCGCTCTCCGGGTCGCCGTGGAGATCGCGGCTCGTCACGACCGTCGCCGTCGCCACCGCGCTCTCGTTCGTCGTCACCGTCGGGCGACGCCACTTCGACCTCTTCACGTGGATCCCCGACCGCCTCGACGTCGCCCCGTCGGGTCTCGTCGGTAATTCGAACGCCCTCGCCGAGGTCTTCGCCCCGCTGGCGGCCGCGGGCCTCGCCCGTCTCGCAGCCGGGGCGAACGCCCCCTTCGGCGCCGCCCTCGTCGCCGGCTGCGGCACCGCCCTCGTGCTCCTCTCCCGCTCCCGCGGCGGAGCGTTGGCCTTCGGCGTCGGAGCGGCCGTCGCCGCGGCGGCGTGGATCCTGACGGCGGGAGGCGCGCTCCGAGCCCGTCGGGCGGGCATCGTGACCTTGGTGGTCGCCCTCGCGGCCTTGTTCGTGACGATCCTGCCTCAGGCGGCTCCCGCCCGCGAGGCTTTGGCATCGGTCGTCGACTCCCGGGCTCCGACGAATCGCGTGCGCCTCGGGCTTTGGCGAGGCGCCGCCGAGCTCGCGGTCGCCGAATCTCCGACGGGCGTCGGCATGGGGCGCTTCGAATCGGCGTTCCTTCCCTATCGCACCGCCGAGGAGTGGGGCCTGTCGGGGGCCGACACCCGAGCCGACGATCCGCATCAGGAGTTCCTCCGGGCGGCCGCGGAGGGTGGTGTCCTCGGTCTCGCCGGTCTCGCACTGTTTCTCCTCCTCGGCATCGGACGCGGGCTCAAAGCGACGCGCCAAGGGGATCCCGCGGGCGCACCGCTCGTCGCTGCGGGCTTGGCCCTGCTCGTGACGGCCTGCGTTCGCTCACCGTTCAGCCACGCGGGGGGCACCCTCGCCTTCGGACTCCTGCTCGGCGCCACGGGCATCGCCCCTCCCGACGTCGGCCGACTCGACCGGATCGCGCGCGGCGTCGCCTGGGCCCTCGCGATCCCCGGGATGATCGCCGCCCTCGTGATCCTCGCCGACGACCGCGCGCTCGGAAACGCCGTCGGCGCCCTGAACGACGGCAATGCCGCCCTCGCGAACGGGGATGCCGCCGGCGCTCGCGATGCCCTCCGTCGCGCCGGGCGCGCCGTGGCGCAACTTCCCGGCGCCCCGCTCAAGGACCCGGGGCGCACCTTCCGCGCCGCGTTGGCCGCCGACGACCTCGAGCACGCGCGCATCGAACTCGCCGCCGCCGGGATCGCCCCGGAAATCTTGGCGGACTTCCCCGACGGTGCCGTCACCGACTCGCTCATCGCCGCCACCCGGCGGGCCGTCCCCGGTCACGCGGGATGTGCGGTTCTCGAAGCTCGACGGGCCGTCGAATCCGAACGCATCGCGGCCGCCGTCACCACGCTGCGCACCGCGATCGACGCGCTCCCGAACGCCCCCCGACTCCGGCGGAACCTCGCCGCCGTCCTCCTCGACCAAGATGCGGGAACCGATGCCCCGTTCCGGTTGGTCGCGGAGGAAGAACTTCGCTTCGGCGGGGGGCCCGATTTGGCGGTCCTGAAGGGCCGCGCGACCCTCGAGGCCCTCCGCGGACGCCCCTTGTCGGACGAGCCGTCGTCGAAGCCTTCCATCCCGCTGCCGGAAATCCCGCCGGGAGACCGCGAAACCTCCCTCCGAAGGCACCGTGAGCAGCTGTTGGCGGGGATCGCCGCGAATCCCGACCAAGGGGGGAGGCTCGCCGCCTTGGCGGAGGCCGACTACACCCTCGGAAAGGGCACGAATGCGCTCTTGGCGCGCGAGGCGAACCGCGCCTTCGCACGATCGCGCCTGCGATTCGCGATCGACGCGGACTCCGCGGGCGATCGCGCCGGAGCGTTGCGCTTCCTCCGTCTCGCACTCCGCAAGGACGACGGCCTGCGCGCCGCACGCGAGCTCGCAGCCCGATGGGGCGAACCCGTCGGCGACCCGATGCCCGTCAAGTAGCCGTCGCCGCGCCGATCGACGGATCACCTCACGCGAAAAAATTTTCGCGATGATCGAAAAATTTCCGTCTTCGCCACCCCTCGCGCCCCTCCGTGCCGCGTGTTCCGGTGTCGCACCGCGAAGCACCTCGAAGGCGACGTCGAGTCCGTG
>CAZLHZ010000141.1:3978-4524 GCA_964559285.1 uncultured Actinomycetes bacterium
AACGCGCGAACGACGATGCCGAGAGACGTCCGATCGACGTCGTGCGCGCGGCGGCGCGTCGACCGTTCATCGTTCGACGACGACGTCGCGACGACGGTGCGCGATCTCTCGCGGGCGTACATGCGGCGCCGATCGCGCCGCTTCGAAAATCAAAGAAAACACCCTGTAAAAAGCGAGAAGGCCGCGATTGCGCGCGGCCTTCCTTGGAGTTCGTCACCGGGAAGGTGACGATCTCTTCACTTCTTCTTGGCGGTCTTCTTAGCCGCCTTCTTGGTCGCCTTCTTGGCGGCCTTCTTAGCCTTCTTAGCCAAAGCACTACCTCCTGAAATGGAAGTACCTGTGAAAGAAAAGGTCCCGTAAACCTCTTCGTGCACACCCTGTGCACACGAGGAGATTAGGCGCGGGGATTCGGACGCGCAAGTGCCCGCAAGCACTCGACGACATTTTTTTCGAATGCCGTTCACGCCCCCGCGACCACGTCAACGCGCGCGTCGTTCCTTCCACGCTTCGGTCGGACGCAGTCGACAATCTAGCTTCTGAAGGCAT
>CAZLHZ010000141.1:4534-5965 GCA_964559285.1 uncultured Actinomycetes bacterium
ATCGGCCTTCTCGCGATCGAGAGGTGCCTTCTGATTGGTGGGCATCTCGGGTGCCTGCGTGGCGGTGACGTCGAAACCGTCGGCATCGGTCCCCTTCCACGCCACGATGATCCGATTACGCATCCCCTCGCGATCGAACGGCGACAACCGGACCTGCCATTCGGACGTGATGGTCATCGCCTCCATGTCTTCGGAAGCGACGCCGCCGAGCGGCTTCAATTCTTCGCGGACGCATTCGAGCAGGTAATCGCGCGAATTCTTGTACTTCGAGAACCCCGACTCCACCGCGGGAACGGGATTCGAAGCGCATCCGGCGCAGACGGCGAAAACGACGCAAAGGGCGATCAACGGCTTCATGCGGTTTCCCTCCCCGGGGGTCATTCCAATTCCATCGGAGCCCGCGCCCGGAACGAAATCCGGAGCGGGACCTCGGAAAAGCCGAACGCCTCGCGGAGTCGGTTTTCGAGGTAACGGCGGTAGTCGTCGCGGAACAGTTTCGGTTCGTTGACGAAGATCACGAACCAAGGCGGATGGGTACCCACCTGGGTTCCGTAGAAGAGTTTGCCCGACTTGCCTTCGTAGCGCGACGGCTTCCGGACTTCGAAGGCTTTGCGGAGGACCTTGTTCACGTCCGCCGTCGAAATGCGGGTGCCCGATTGCCGATGCAGGTCGAAGGCGACATCGACGATCTCTTCGACGCGGGTCCGCTCCTTCGCGGAAAGGAACACGACCGGAGCGTAGTGCAGGAGCGGAAGTCGTGTCTCGAGATATTTGAGATAGGCATCGGTGTCGACGCCCGAGGCTTCCGCCAAATCCCACTTGTTGATCGCGAGCACGCAGGCGCGACGCCGTTCGAGGATCCAGTCGGCGACTTCCTTGTCGACCTGCGAGACTTCCTTGCCCGCGTCGATCAAGAACACCGCGACTTGGCACCGTTCGACCGCCTCGCGGCTGCGGACCTGACTGTAGAACTCGATCGAGTCGGCGAGTCGATTCGCCTTGCGGACACCCGCGGTATCGATGACGACGAACGCGCGGCCGTCGCGTTCGACGCGAACGTCGACCGAGTCGCGCGTCGTTCCGGGCACGTCGCTCACGATGACGCGATCTTCACCGAGGATCGCGTTCAGCAACGTGGACTTGCCCGCGTTGCGCTGCCCGACGATGGCGATCTTGAGGTCGTCGGTGGCATGCAGATCGACGATCACGTCGAGGAGTTCGGCAAGTCCGATGTTGAACTTCGCCGAAATGCAGACGGGCTCACCGGAGCCGAGTTTGTGGAACTCGCCGAGGAACCCTTCGAAGCGTTCGTCGTCCACCTTGTTGGCGACGAGGATCGTCTCCTTGCCCGATCGACGGAGGGCTTCGGCGGCGCGACGATCGAGCGGCGTAAGACCGTCCTGCGCGTCGACGGTGAACAACACGAGATCC
>CAZLHZ010000142.1:0-5935 GCA_964559285.1 uncultured Actinomycetes bacterium
GTACCTGCGCACGATCTTCGAGCTGCAGGAGGAGGGGGTCACGCCCCTGCGCGCCCGCATCGCAGAGCGCCTCGGGCAGAGCGGACCCACCGTGTCGCAGACGGTCGCCCGCATGGAGCGCGATGGCCTGGTGACCGTGGCCGGGGATCGGCACCTCGAGCTCACCTCACTCGGGCTGGAGGCCGCGATCCGGGTCATGCGCAAGCACCGGCTCGCCGAGTGCCTGCTCGTCGACCTCATCGGGCTGCCGCTCGAGGAGGTGCACACCGAGGCCTGCCGGTGGGAGCACGTGATCTCCGAGTCCGTCGAGGTGCGCCTGCTGGAGGTGCTCGGGCATCCGGTCACCAGTCCGTTCGGCAATCCCATCCCGGGGCTGGACCGCCTCGTTCCGGGTGGAGCGGCCAGTCCGCTGCCGAGCAGCACCGAGATGATGCTCGCCGATGTCGTGACGGATCAGGCCCGCACCGTCGTGGTGCGCCGGATCGGTGAGGCGGCGCACGCCGAGGCTGATGTCGTCATCGCCCTGCGTCGGGCAGGGGTGCAGCCCGGTGCATCCGTGCGAGCACAACGCTCAGCCGGTGGTGTGCTCATCGGATCCGGGGGTGAGACGGCGGAACTGCCGCTGTCGATCGCCGCCCACATCGCGGTGGAGTCCGAGTAGCGACTGGTCAGCGCCGTGCCGGATCCTTCGGCAGCCGGGTGAGATGTCCGCAGTCGCGGCCGGCGCAGGCGCGGATCAGCCGGTCGAACACCTGCGGATCCCACCCAGACACGAAGTCCGCGTGGAGACTGGCCGCGGATCCCGAGGACAGGGAGATGCCGTCGAGGGGTCCGGCGTACTGATTGACGTTGCGGAAGAGCACCAGCCGCGGGACCTGCACCCGATGCGTGGCCGGGCAGACATCCCCGGTCGGGTAGGCCATGTGCGAGCGATGATCGCTGCTGTCGAGAGCGCGGCCATTCCAGCATGACGGGAAGTCAATCTCCATCGTGATCCAGCCGGTGCTCGGGCACGCCGGCGGCAGCGGCTGGCGGTAGTCACTGGACGGCTGGCACGACCAGCTCGACCACTGGGGATTCGTGCCGTCGGTCCGCCTCATGTCTCCCGCGACCATGACCAGACCTCGCGGCATCGCCACGACGTTCGGTGGCAGGAAGTAGTAGGCCTGCACCGGATCGCCCGCCTGCGCACGTCCGTGATTGAACAGCGTCGGCATCCAGTAGGCCGAGTGGTCCTGCTTCAGCGAGCAGGACGTGCGCCCGGTGAGCAGATCACTCGGCCGGGAGTCAGCCGTCACCCGTCGGACTCCGAAGAAGTCATGCAGATGCGACATCGCGGTCATGCCGATGGGCTTGATCGGATCCAATGCTCGGCGCACGGTGCGATCGCAGTCGACAGCGAACACTCCGGTGCGCGGTGCAGAATCCGCTCGCGCGGGGCTGACCGCGCTGATCGCGCCCGCCGTGCCGATGACACCGATCAGGAGCGCCACGCCGAGACTGAGCGCCGAGATCGTGGTGCGGGAGCGATTCATGCCGCGAGGCTAGTGGCGATGCACCATGGCAGGGTGCGGTGAACGTGTGGGGAGGGTGAAGACAGTCTCGCGGGTGTGTCACCCGGGTGACAGTGCATCGAATCCCGCGGGGAGAGCACGCGACCATGCGATGACCAGGCGTGTCGTTGCGCGGGTGACGGCGACGTACAGATCGGCTGAGCCGCGTGCGGAGGCCTCGAGGATCTCCCTGGGCTCGAGCAGAATCACCGCGTCGAACTCCAGTCCCTTGGCCTGCTGCACGGTGAGCACCGAGACCGGGCGGTCAAGGGCCGTGAGGCCGTGGCCGACGACCTCGGCACCGAGGGCAGCGATGAGGACCTCGTGCACCTGATCCGCCCGTGCCTGCACCGCGATGACGGCGAGGCGACCGGTCGTGGGGATCGCCAGCTCGCGGCGTACCTCCGCGAGGATCACGTCATCGTCGACGGAGTGCACGTAGCGCGGCGGCTCGCCGTCACGTGCCGAGGTCACCGCACGCGGTGGGATGCCCGACGCGCGCAGAATCGACCCGGCCAGGTCCATGAGCGGCTGCGGAGTGCGGTAGTTCACCGTGAGCGACTCGACCATCCAGCGCGGTGTGCCATCGGGGCGCGCAGGTGCATAGGCGGCGAACACCTTCGCCCACGACTCCGTCCCCGCACCCGCACGACGCTGATCGAGATCACCCACGATCGTCATCGACCGTGAGGGGCAGCGGCGCATGATGCTGTGCCATGCCATCGGGGTCAGCTCCTGCGCCTCATCGATGACGACGTGACCGTAGGTCCACTCGCGATCAGCGGATGCCCGCTCGGCCACCGACAGTCGCGCACGATCGGAGGCGTAGCGATCAACGAGCATGTCCGCCGTCATCGCCTCACCCTGCCCGGTCATCTCGAGCACCGAGCGCGCATAGTCCACCTCCGCGCGCCGTGCCGCTGCCTCGGCTGCGGCCCGGGTGCGCTCCTGCTCATCATCGTGACCGAGGAGTTCGGCGAGTTCATCGAGCAGGGGCACGTCCGACACTGTCCACGCCGCCTCGCGCGAACGCATGAGACTGCGCACCTGCTTCGGAGTGAGGTACGCCGCACACTGCGCGACCTCGTTCTCGTCGGACCACAGGTCACGCAGCAACCGCTCCGGGGTCAACGGCATCCAGCACAGGTTCACCTCACGCCGGACATCGCGTGAATCGCGCAGGTCCTCCATGAGGATGTCGCGCTGACTGTCGACATCAACCCGACGGGCGTTGGCCAGAGCGGAGACGAGCCGGTCGAGCACGCTGAGGACGAAGGTGCGGCGCGCCTCGTTGTGCGGCTTGCGTGATGCACGCGCCCGATCGAGTGCGGAGGAGACCATCTGCGGGGTCAGCATGATCGTCGTGCCCGCGACATCGAGGCGACGCGGTCCATCGAGGGGGCGCTGACGACGCCGGACGGCACGGGCCATGACCTGCACCATCCGCACATCACCCTTGAGGGTCGCAACCTCATCGGAGTCCTCGGCAGTTGCCTCGATGCCGGGGACGAGCTGTCCCATGGTCGTGAGGATGGCGCTCGTCTCGCCCAGGGCCGGGAGCACCTGGCTGATGTAGCGCAGGAAGAGCGGGTTGGGTCCGACGATGAGGACGCCATCGCGGGCCAGGCGCTCGCGATGGGTGTAGAGGAGATAGGCCGCGCGGTGCAGGGCGACGACCGTCTTGCCGCATCCGGGAGGACCGTCGACGACGAGAATCCCGCGGATCGGTGCCCGGATGATGCGGTCCTGCTCGGCCTGGATGGTGGCGACGATGTCGTGCATCCGACCGGTCCGGGTGGCAGCGAGTGCCGCCATGAGCGCACCACCGCCCTCGACGGTCGAGGGGGCCAGGGCGGTGCCGACGGCGGCCAGATCGAGCACGTCATCCTCGAGTGAGGTGACCCGGCGCCGGAAGCTGAGAATGTGCCGTCGACGGATGACGTCGCGGCGGTCGGCAGCGGTCGCCTGGTAGAAGGGTTCGGCCGCGGGTGCCCGCCAGTCGGTGAGCATCGGCTGCTGATCGTCGTCGCTCAGCCCGATGCGTCCGATGTGCCGGATCGTCCCGCCGTCGAGGTCGAGACGCCCGAAGCACAGGCGCTCCTCGGCCGCGTCGAGGGTCGCCAGGCGTTCGGCGTACATCCGGACAAAGGCCTCGCGCTCGGTGCGCGATCCCGGCGTGCCGGTGCCGCCCGCCCCGCGCGCCCGTTCGAGGTCATCCGCGGCGCGGGCGCGCAAGGTATCGAGTCGGCCGTAGAGGACGTCGAGCACCACCTGCTCAGCGGCCACCTCGGCGTCGGACATGCGGTGAGCCTCTCACGCGCGCGCCGAAGGGGCCGTTCCACGCGTGGTCGATCAGGCGCGGATGTCCTCCCGCGAGGCAGGGGCGGCAGATGCGGCCGGGGCAGCGGGCGCCGGGGCCGCGGCTGGCGCGGTTGTCCGGCGACGCAGGGTGATGAGGTAGATCGTGAGCGTCGGGATGAGGTAGGCGAACCAGCCGATGACCTGGGCCCAGGACATGGCCGGGGTCAGACTGAGCGCGCCCTTGAAGAGGGTGGCCACCCATCCGGCCGGATCGATGACCCCGCTGATGTCGAAGGCGAGGTTGTCCTCACCGGGCAGGAAGCCGGCCTCCTGGAACTCATGGATGCCGTAGGACAGCAGGCCAGCGGCAACGACGATGAGGGCGATGCCGGTCACCGTGAAGAGCTTGCCGAGGTTGATCCGCAGGCTGCCCTGGTAGATGAGCCAGCCGAGGAAGCAGGCTATGGCGATGCCGGCGAGGGCCGCGAGGATCTCGGTCGCGGTGCCGCCGGTCGCGCGCACCGACGACCACAGGAAGATCGCGGTCTCCAGACCCTCGCGCCCCACGGCGACGAAGGCGACGATGGCCAGCGCCCACGAGCTCTTCGTCAGGGCCCGGTCGACATCGGCCTGCAGGTCACCGCGCAGGGTGCGGGCCTTGCTCGCCATCCAGAAGACCATCCACGTGATGAGGCCGACGGCGATCCACGACATGGTGCCCGCGAAGACCTTCTCGGCCTGCTCCGGAAGGCCGTTGGCCGTTGCCGTGAGGATGAGCGCGGCCGCGATGGAGGCGACGACCGCAGCGGCGACACCGCCCCAGAGGGGGCGCAGGGCCGCCCGCTGTCCGGTGCGGACGAGGTAGGCGGCGAGGATCCCGACGATGAGGGCCGCCTCAAGGCCTTCGCGGAGCCCGATGAGGAGATTGGCGAGCATGGGAGTCCTTCCGTCGCGCCCGGGTCGTGTCCGGGTCGTGCCTGGGTCGATGTGGCCAGCGCCTGCTTGGTAAGGCAAGCCTAACCTAAGCCGCCCGATGGTGCGCACGGGGTCGGTGGGGTGAGCTGGCTCGGTGCCTGTGACACTCGGGGATCACGGCGACGACCACGACGACGACCACGACGATCGCCGCGACCACGACGACCGCGCCGACCACGCCGCCATGGAGGACCCATGCGCGCCGCAGCCTTCGGCCACCGCGGACCCGCCCACGAGGTGCTTGCCGTGCGAGACCTGCCGGACCCGCAGCCAGGGCCCGGTGAGGTGCGTGTGCGCATTGCCGTGTCGGGCGTCAACCCCACGGACTGGAAGACCCGCGGCACCGGGGATCCGCTCCCCTATCCGTGGCAGGTCCCCCATCATGACGGCGCCGGAGTCATCGACGCCGTGGGCGATGGCGTCTCCGCGGCGCGCATCGGCGAGCGGGTGTGGACCTACCTCGCGGCCTATGACCGACCCTGGGGGACGGCGGCGCAGTTCAGCGTCGTACCCGCCCACTATGCCGTCCCGCTTCCCGATGACATCCCGTTCACCCAGGGCGCTGGGCTCGGGGTCCCCTTCATCACCGCCCATCGCTGCCTCGCGCTGGACGGGCCGCTCGACGGTCGCACCGTCCTCGTCGCCGGAGGCGCCGGTGCGGTCGGGCATGCCTCCATCCAGCTGGCGCGACGGGCCGGGGCCCGGGTCATCACCACGGTGAGCTCGGCCGAGAAGGCGGAGATCGCCCGGACAGCGGGACCGGATGTCATCGTCAACTACCGAGACTCGGACGCGGTCGATCAGATCCGAGCAGCGGCGCCGAATGGTGTCGATCGCATCGTCGAGGTGGCACTGGCGACGAACCTCGACCTTGACCTCGCGGTCCTGCGCCCGCACGGCTCGATCATCACCTACGCGGGTGAGCCCACCCGGCAGCCGATCCTGCCGGTGCGCCAGCTCATGGTGAGCAACGCAACCCTGCGCTTCATGCTCCTCTACTTCGTGCCGGAGGGGCCGATCCGTGACGCGGTCGCGGAGATCACATCAGGACTGCGGGCCAGCGATCTGGTCCCGCTGCCCGGCGTCCACTTCCCGCTCGACCGAAC